>OMTX01000054.1 GCA_900314085.1 uncultured Lachnospiraceae bacterium
GTTTCTTTATCTTGCCTAGAAAAACTTCTCACGATCATGCACGGAAGGAGGTCGCACACTCACGCTTTCCAATTTTCCTACAGCATCACTATAAAACTATTCTCACAAAATGCAAGCCCTAAAGATTACATTTTGAGGGAATCACGGATAGCGGCAATCTCATCGTCCGTGAAGGACTCATGAGACCAGCCGAGGATGTCCGCCCCGCCCTTGTATCTCGGGATCAGGTGGACGTGGAAGTGGAAGACCGTCTGGCCGGCCACCTCGCCGTTGTTCTGCACGATATTGAAACCGTCACAGTGCAGAACATCTGTCATATGGGCAGCGAGCTTTTTCGCGAGCGGCATCACCTTTGCGGCGACGTCATCGGGAAGCTCGTAGATATTGGCATAATGCTCTTTCGGGAGGATCAGCGCATGACCTTTTGTAGCGGGGCTCGCATCGAGAATGACCGTGAAATCATCGTCCTCATAGATGACATTCGTCGGAATGTCGCCGTTTGCAAGCTTGCAGAAGATGCAGTCGCTGTCTTTCATCATTTCCTCCGGTCAGGAACTCCCCCTGACGAAGCCCATTATACCGCATTTAGCCCGTAATATCTTCGTCAAAAAAGAGAAAATACCGAAATACTTGTACAAAAATTCGTACGGAATAACAGGATTCTCGATGAAACTTTTTACCCAAACGGGAAATAGTCATCCAGGGTCCGGATCAGCGGAAAGTCCCCGCGCGCATTGATGTCGCCGGTGCTGAAGGCCCGCATGAAGGTCTCCCGCCCGTTTGTAATATCGTTTAAAATTTTTTCCGTCGTCCGGATGCAGACCTCGTAACGACTCTCCGCCCCATTGGCGTCCGCCGCCTCTGCATCGGTGAGATAGCGGCAGGCGAATTCAGAGCCGTTGATGAAGAGGGCAATGGTTTTTGCGTCATCCGTCACCTCGATGGCATAGGCGACTGCGTCCCCGTTCTGCGGTGTGAAGGCATTCTCAAAGGCCTCCGTAAACTGGCTGCCGGGATTGTCCGCCTCCCCGCCCATCATATTGCGGTACATGGAAGAAAGCTCGATGATATCTTCCTTCTGCTTCTTCACGTAGGTGTCATCCGAGACATAGCGCGACAGCTGCTCCGATTCCTGGGGCGTGAGCTGCATCCGCTGGGATCTCTGCACTGTCTTTGTGACAGCCGTATTGGATGTCGGAAGATCCCGTGTCTTCTGGGATACCGACCGGTAGAGGCTTTCCGCCTTCTTCTCTATGACCTTGCCGTATTCACGGTTGGCCTCGAACTCAGCCGGCGTCGGAACATAGCCGCAGAGCCCGGGCGCCAGCGGGCCGCCGAGCGTCTCCCAGGCATTTTCCAGCGTCAGCATCCCCTCACGCTCACCCGTCGTCGTGGAGATGACGACCGGCTGCATGTAGATATTCCGGATGCGGTCGCGGTCGGCGTAGAGCCAGCAGGCGTCGAGGAATTCCATCATATAGCCCCCGATGCCCAGCCATTCCACGGTCGTTGCAAGAATAATCCCGTCCGCCTCAGAAAGTGTCTCCGGCAGGGTGGAGATCCGGTTTCTGTTTTCGTAGATATTGTAACGGGCCGTCTCAACATTGAGCTCGGCAAAAACCGCCGTCATCTTGTCGAGGACATATAGCGTTGGATCATCAAGAACCCCTCGCCCGCCGTAGTAAATATTGATCTTCATCTTGTAACTTCTCCCTGGCAAAAACACCATATGTAGTATAAAAGTTAGTTCTTCCGATTGCAAGATGACTTTATGATAAAGGGAATGCCAAAGGAGAAAGGGTTACAGTTCACGGGTACCGCGAGGGCTGCGAAGCAGTCCCGAGAAAGTAGAGCAGCGGCGCTTCGCACGTGTTGCGAACTTTCCATGCGCCGCTGCGGGCCGCTTTCTGGTCCGGACGTTGCTGTTTACGGGGCTAATGCCCCGTGAACAGTAACGAGAAAGGTGAAAATCGCGCCTCCGCAGAGGCCGCCGACGTGGCCGGCGTTGTCGACGCCGCCGTTTACAAAACCGAAATAGAGGGAGAGGCCGACCATCAGGGCGAGCCGCTTCATCGTAAAGCGCTCGTAGCGCCCCTTAGAAACAAGAAGGACGATGACGAGGGCTCCCATGAGGCCGAAGATCGCCCCGCTTGCGCCTGCTGCCACTGCCTCATCCCCGGTCCGCACCATGACTGCATAGGATGTCAGGCTCCCGGTGACACCGGAAAGCAGGTAGATGAAGAGGTAGCGGAAATGCCCGACAGCCCGTTCCGCCTCGCGGCCGAGGAAAAAGAGAAGGAGCATATTGTTCACAAGGTGATTTGCCCCGAAGTGGAGGAAGGTGCAGGTGATGAGGCGCCAGTACTCGCCATCGTAGCGGACAGAGTCCGGCCACATGCCCCCGCACTCGTAGATGAAACGAGCGCTCGTCGTATCGCCGATGATCTCAAGGATCACCCACACGCAGACATTTGCCAGCACCAGAATGTCGGTGACAGGGCTGGCTTTGAGCTCCTCCCATACACTGACAGACGGCTCCTGCTGAGAACCTGTGTTTCCCTGGGGAAATTCACCTCCCGGCAAGCCCTCATTCTCTATATTTTCCGGCACCCGTCCTCTATACTCCTGTCCCTGCCCTGCGTTTTCATATACTGTATTCATAGAGGAAAGTTTACCCCAAAAAGAGCCGCCCTGTAAACCTTCTGCCGGAGAGGATCCGAAAGATGGATACAGGACGGTTGGGGGAAATCACACAAAACGGTATACCACATCTGCGAAGGTGATAATGTCCATCCGCTGCAGCTTCTGGGTTTCACGGTAGGCGAGCATCTTTCCGTTGACGTAGGTGCCGTTCCTCGAATTCAGATCCTCAATGAAATAGGCGTCTCCTGACTTCGTAATGCGGGCGTGGCGACGGGAGACGACCGGGGAGTGCAGGACAGCGTCATTTTCCTCATCGAGGGAGCCGATGCGGAAGACCTCCTTCGAAAGCACATAGTCCTTCTCGCTGCCGGCGCCCTCGTAGAGAAGCTTCCCGCTGCCGCTTTCCGTCCCCGCAGAAAGCAGAACCGTCGGCTGCTCTAAGGTATCGTCCTGGTCGTACTCGAAATCGAGGTCGTTCGGATTGTCCCGTCCGACAGGCAGCAGATTTCCTGTCCGACGGGCGGCCTCCTTCTTTTTCGAGGCAAAGAGACCGGCGAAGAAGCTGCCGATCCGGGACAGGATTGACGGGGCAGGCTCCTCGTAGTCCCCTTCGCTGTCGAATCCCCAGGGATCCTCCTCAATCTGCGCCGGTGTCCGCGCGTTCCCCGCCTGTCCTTCACTCTGCCCGTATCGGTCATAAGCATTTCCTGCCGCATATCTGCATCGGCGATCTTCCCTTTCATCAGCCTCCTGAAAATCACCGCCCCCGCCGACATCCGTACGAATATGCCGCCCCCTGCGGCCTCGCGCAGCCTGATTGCCTGACGACGCGCAGGCAAAGTCCTCCATAGCTTCAGCAGATGTGCCCCAGCCTGTTTCCTGCCGGACAGGCGCCTGCTCCCGGCGGGCCTGCGGCAGACCGCAGCTGGCCGGAGACGGATCGTGCGAAATTGCGGCCGCCGGCCTTTCCTCCGCAGCATCCACATCATAGGCCTTCAACACCTCGAGTACGGCGTGAAAGGCGTCCTGCTCCTTCAGCGTCGCGTCGTAGAGGCTGAAGCATAGATCCGTCATGGCGGAATCCCCCTGCCCGATCTGCTCCGTCAGAAACTCAGTCAGCGTGGAAACGCCGCTCTTCACCCCGTCCTTCTCCAGTGGATAATAAGTGAGAAACACACGGAAATCCGACGGCACCCGCTCCAGATAGACCATATCGGGATTGATGATAATGTGGTCCGGGTCGATCAGATACCCGTTCATCCGGTCGAACGCTGTCTTCAGGCGGCCGAAAAACCTGCGGATCAGGTCCGCCGACAGTCCCTCCTGCTCCACGTAGTCGCGGAAGGAGGTCTTCCCTGTGATGTCATACCAGTACTGGACCTGACTGTTCATGCAGATGGTGAAGAAGGAGAGAAGGACCATGACCTGGTTTTCCCTCAGCATCCGCTCCTCGTATTCGGGGATATCCCCCTGTCCGCTTACGACCATGAAGCTTCCCTTCACGTTCCGCTGAAAACTTACCTCCATAGTCAGTGTCCTCCCTTCAGGGCATCTATGAGCCCTTCGATGGCTTCGCCTCTCCGAAAGAGCGCTATTCCGTCATATTCCGCTGCCTGCACGTCTTTCACAAAGGTCCACGAATCGGCAAAAACGTCATAGCCTGTCAGAATGAGGCTTCCGATGATGAGTATGCAGATCCCGACGACCCAGGAAGCCTCCACCGTCACGCTGGCGCGTATGTAGAAGATGCTTGCGGAATCTGCAAGTTCCGTGTTTTTATTATTCTTTGTACTGATGAGTTTCACAGGACACCTCCCCGCAGAACCAGCGTAATCACTACCGCAGCAAGCACAAAGGGAACGAAGGGCACCTCCACCGCCTCCCCGCGCCCTTCTGCCCGCTTTCTGACTGCCGCAATACAGCCCGCCCCCGTCACGAGGAGAAGGGAAATGTAGAGAACCGTGCAGGTCCCTGCAAAGCCCAGGGCAGGCCCGATGACGAGGGCGAAGAGGAGGCCGTCTCCCGCTCCGATCTTTCCCCGGCTTGCCAGTGTCAACAGAAGAAGAAAGAGGCCGACCGCGGCTCCTGCTGCCATTTCCGGCCATGTCAGCCTGTGGCAGGCCATATGAAGGATTACTGTATAGATGCCTGCCGCAAGCAGAACCGGCACGGGAATCATCCGTTTTCTGATATCCCACCAGGACAGGCAGGTCAGGGCTGCCAGCAGCCCGCAAATTTCCGCAATCATTTCTTCCTCCCGAACCGGGCCTCTGACGCCCCGGTTTCCCATACTGTGTACGCTTGTTTCTTCGCCTGCCGTTTCCCCGCCTCATTCCCCCTGCGAGACCGGGTTTTCGGCAGCAGGCGCTCCGCCTCCGCACTTGGGACAGGCGTGATACCTTCCTTCCACGTCAGAAAGCTTCTCCCTCTTAATCGTCCGCTTCAGAGCCGGGCACGAAACGCGGGTGTGGTAGACCGTCCCATAGTTAGTGACATAGAGGGCTCCGCCAAAGCCCTTTCCCTTGCAGAGCGGACAGACATGGTATTTGCCCCCGTCCGCATTCCGCTCCCCACTGAGATCCGCCTGCCCGATGCAGCGGATGGAGGGATTTAAGTAGGCGCAGTTTAAGTCCCTGTGATAAGCTTCCCCTGACGGCGTCACATAGACATAAGTCTCTTCCTCTCCGGCGCTGCCCGGGACGAAGCCCGTGAAACGTCTGGCATACGCCCTGTTCTGCAGCAGCATTCCGTGGTAGCCCGGCAGGGGAACGAGGGGCTTTACCGCGTAATCCGCCACCAGGGTAATCTCGTCATCCGTGACATTCGACCTCAAAAAGGTAATCCCCAGCTGATTGCTTTTGATGAAGCCGAGCGGAACGTCCTCTGCAGCAATTTTCCCGCGGGCGGCCGCCACTACCCCTCCTTTGGTTGCCAGGTCAGCGAGATTGGAATCCTGCGCGCCGACCGTAAAAGCCGCCCCCCGCACGGCCTCGTGCATCGCTGTCTGGATTCCCCACTCCACCTGCAATATCCTGCAGAAAGAAAGCACCGTTACCGCCGCAAACAGGAAGAGGGGGAGGACCAGGGCCGCCTCCACCGTATAGGACCCGGAGACGGAGGTGACAGGAAGGCATCCCTTCCCTCCTTTTGCTGCGGCACGGAATGTGCTGACCTGCCCGGACTTCCTCCGGACCGGCTCGTTCGCCCCCGGGCATGCTTTCCGATTTTTTCCGCCAAATGCGCATTTTGTACGGCCGGTTGGTGATCCCGGGTCGGAAGCGCTCCCTGATCTGCTTTTTCGGGGCATCGATGATGTGGCTGTTTCCATGGTATTCCACTGGTTTTTCATGGCAAGAGACACCGCTCTGTCACCTCCCCTCTTTATTATGCATGACTAATATTTGTCTGATATATGTACAGCCTTGCAAAACCCGGGTTCACGAGCGTTTCCCGAATCCTGCCGGCAGTGCCCCTCAGCTGATATAGGACAGGCTCTGCGGATACTCGAAGGTATACGTCTGGACATTCCCCTGCAGGATCAGCACGTAGGACAGAAAAAGGGGACTCGCCTGGTAAGTCTCGCGGGCACGGACCTCGTAGATGCAGTTGTCCATGCGAAAGTACGCATAATTGCTGTCCTGGCGGACGGCGCTCTCCAGAATGTCGCAGGAACGCATCGCTGCCGTATCCGTAAACATAGCCAGGAGAAACCCCTGCAGGTAGCCCTTGTACGTCATCCCGATGCTGCAATTATTTGCCTGCCTGTCGCTGCTCAAATAAGGAACAATCATCCAGATCGGCGTCGTCCATTCCGCCCCGCTCTTCATCAGGGAAACCCTGCCCCCGTTCAATAGCAGGCGGAGATCCAGCACACTCTCCGTATACGCCCACGAACCAATGATAGCTGCCTTGATGGCTTCTTTCATTTCCGGCATTCCCATGGCAAGGGCGATACCCCAGGCCATGGCCTCCGCCTGCCCGCTCTTTCCGGGGTCGCTGACAATTGCAGCAATGTTGGCTCCCTCACGGATGCCCAGGATCCGGCTCACAACTCCCTGCAGATTTTCCCTGTCAGAAGAGTGACCGCAGATGACATATTCTGCCTCATACTTAAGTCCGCTTCTTCCATAGTCCGTCAGATAGTTCTGCAGGGTATTGCCTGCCCAGAACTTGAAGAGCTCCTTCTCTGCCAGTGTCGCATCCCGTCCGGCCTCCGTCCCCTCCGCCCGGTTCCGTTTCGACGGCCGGTCATCGCTGATCACTGCGCCGGAAACGGTCTTCCCACGAAGAACCTTGTCAAGAATTCCTGTAGCGCTTACATCTCCCACACTCTCGATTGGGTTTTCCGCCGCATCGATCTTGTCCATCGTTGCCTTGTCCGGCTCCGTTCCCGTGACGGTCTCCAGCGTTTTCAGACCTTCCGGAATGACCTTCTCTTCATCTTCGTCCCTGCTCTGATTCTTCTTCCCGGCATCCATGGCTTTTTTCCCGCTCTCGAGAAGCTCCTCTGTTTCCGACCCGCCTCCTTCTCCGGACAGCAGATCCTTTCCCATTTCACGTGCTGAATTCAGGGCAGCTTCCGGAATCGTATCCTTCATATGCTGCGCGGCTTCCCGCACAAGCCCGCGTCCGCCGGCATCCGTCAGGATATGATAGTCGGCCAGTTCGCTGACCGCAGGGTACTGGGCCATGAGACTGACCCCCTCCGGCCGCCCGTTTTTCTCCATATATTCAGCCAGGCGGTCATTGTAGACCTGCTTCCTGAGTACCGGTTCCCCGTAGCCCCCGTCGAGCCCGAGGATCCCGAACTCCTCCCAGAGAGGCCTGCAGTAGTCAGCCATCGTGCTTTCGCAGGCGAGGGCGGCAGCCCTCTCGGCCTGGCCCTGCAGGCACCAGTAGCGGACGACCTCACTCATTGTGAAAAAGAGGCCGGTCACAAAGACGAGGAGGAAGGAGAGGAAGACCGTAATTGTCCCCTTCAGCTTCATCACTTCATTACCGTGTTGCTCTTCTGCGTGATGTTCTTGAAAATGTCATCGACAAGCTTCTTCAGATTGTCGCGGAAGATGATGACCAGCGCTATGAGAACGACGAGGATGAGGATGATCTCAACGGTAGCTACTCCGTCTTCTCCGGTTAAAAATTCCTTGAATCGCATAGAAAATTCTCCTTTCAGAATTGTTGTTTTTTGCGGGAGCCTGCAAGGATGAAGGCAGAACCCGCTTTTTTCGTTTTTATTATTCATATTCAGAGCCCCATACCCATAAAGGCCGGGAGCATCAATATGCCGACGACAGAACCGAGGAGGAGGATCATGGGGAAGACCAGCTTTGTCGACGCTTCCTCTCCCTTCTTCAGGGCAATGTTTTTGCGGGCTTCGAAGGCGTCCGTCTCTTCACGGGCCAGCTCCGCTGCCAGGTGTTCGTCTCCCTTCTGCAGGTTCTGTGTCAGCATCAGCACAAGCCGCCGGTAGTCGCGGTGATCCGCCCGATCGCCGAGCCGCAGGTAGGCATCAAGTTCGCCGACGCCCTCCCCCATTTCGATGACCGTCTTTTTGATCTCCTCGTAGCCGGCGGATGGAGGGGCGCCCCGCCTCCGGTTTTTCTCATAGGAGCCGGCTATCCGCTTGAAGGCCTCACGGGGCCGGATACCGGCGCCGGTGAAGAGGGCGAGTTTCGATGCGATTGGGGCGTAGTCGCTTGTAAGCTCCGTATTCCGCTTCCTTATAGCATCCGCTGCCTGCTTCTTTTCCACGAAGAGAAGGACGGGAACAAGCGCCAGGCCGAGAATGCCGAATTCCAACCCCCGGAATTGCATGGGCACGGTCAGGGAAATCGCCTGTCCTCCGGCTTTTTCCGGTATCTTCACTTCACTTCCTCCTGCGGCGTCTGCCGTGGCCAGGGCATCCTTTGCCAGCATCAGCAGGCCGTCCGGCGTCCGGGCATCCGGCTCCACGACGCGAAGGGGAATGAGGTAGACCTCGCTCCTGTCCCCGCACTCGAGCTTCGCCTCGCACGTGACATTGGCTGAGCCGGAAACGTCCGTGGCGTGGACGGTGCCGTCCGGATCGATGAAGTCGCCGGGTTCAAAGGAGTAGCTTGCGGTCACAAACCCGTCCGCGCAGGTCTCCGGAAGCGTGAGCTTCCGCCAAATGGAGTCGGCGGACTCGTTCTTCCCTATGATCGTTTCATCAAGCTCCTTCTTTGCAACAGCCAGGTGCTCCCTCTCCTCCTTCTCCGTGAGCTTCTTTGCGCTGACGGTAAAGGCCACGTCTTCCTTCATTTCCCCGCTGCGCAGGGTCAGGTTTTCATCGGCCTCTCCCTCTCCGGCCGCCGGCCGCTCGATGGTCTTTGTTGCCGTCCGCGAGGCCGTCAGGTCCTTGATGAAAATGACCGCCGCCAGGATCTCCAGGACGACGATGAACTTCCCGTACTTCTTCAGGGCAGGACTCCGTATTTCAGGTTTTTTCATTCCTCATACCTCAATCTTCACAATCTTCGTTCCCCAGGCATAGGCGGTGATATAGCAGGCAATGCTGAGTGAGACGAGGCCGATGCCGAGCGCCGTTCCGTAGATCGGCGATATGAAATCCGGCGAAGCAATACGGATATAGGTCAGCATCCCGGGCGGGAGGATCAGCATCATCTTCAGCTCAAAGGTCTTCTCCGCCGTGAGGGCCGCAATCTTTGCCTTGAGCTCGAGGGACTGACGGATCTTCTCCGCTGCCTCTGAAATATTTTTCACGTAGTTGCCGCCCAGGCGCTTGCCAATGGCCAGGATTTCCGCCATATTCTCGACTTCTTCGATCGGATGCCTGTCAGCAAAGCGGCTGAAAATCTCCTCCACCGGGATATTCATCCCGATCTGCCGGTTCATCTGGGAAAGCTCTCCCACGAAGGGATCCCTCTGTCCGTACAGGACGGACAGGTTCCGTTCCGCGTCTCCGAAAGCATTCTCCAGGGAGTGCCCCGCCCGGAGGCCGGATGACAGCCCTGTCAGGAACTCCTTGTACTTTTCGTCAAAACCGGCCGCTGCCTTCTCGCCTTCACTCTTTTCCTGCATCTTCAGGTGGAAGACAAATACAGGGAAGAAGGAGAGAAAGCCCAGATAAGAATTGAAGAGGACGTAGGAAATCCAGGCTGCAATCCCGATGTCACTGAGCAGGACGATGAGGAAGCCCTTTGCGGAAATCCCGGAAGGCGGCGCCTTCGGCAACAGGCGCTTTCGCGGAGCCGGGGGTGCCTTCAAATTTGCCTGCCGTCCCCCTGCAGCCTGTGGTCTCTGCGGTTTTACCTGCCTCCCGCCTGCTGCCCCTACAGGAGGCCGGCCATGGCGAGCTTGTCCGTGTGGCTGATTTCGTTTACTTTCTTCCACGTCCCGCGGCCTCCTTCCAACACGTATTTGTAGATGGGAACGAGCTTCACCTGACCGTTTTCCATGCCGGCGACTTCATTGATGGCGACGAGCTTCCGCGACCGGTCCCGCATGCGGGAGACCTGGACGAAGAAGTCGATGCCGCCGGCAATCTGCCGCCGGATGGCGTCCACCGGCAATTCCATTCCCATGAGGACCATCGTTTCCAGGCGGGCCAGCATGTCCTCCGGTGAATTGGCATGGGCGGTTGTGAGAGAGCCGTCGTGCCCTGTGTTGCAGGCCTGCAGCATCTCCAGCGTCTCCTCCCCCCGGCACTCGCCGACGATGATGCGGTCGGGCCGCATACGGAGCGTGGCCTTAAGGAGGTCGCGAATCGTAACGGCGAGCTTTCCTTCGAGCGTTGCTGCCCGGGCTTCGAGGCGGACGAGGTTCGGGATCCCGATTACTTTCAGTTCTGCGGAGTCTTCAATCGTGATCACGCGCTCGTCCGCCGGTATGAAGCCGGTCAGGGCGTTCAAAAGTGTTGTCTTTCCCGAGCCCGTCCCGCCCCCGATCAGGAGGGTGTACTTTGCGACGACCAGCATTTTTAAGAAATCTGCGATTTCCTGTGTCATCGTCCCGTTTTTCACAAGCATGTCCATGGTGTAGGGCTCCTTCGGGAAGCGGCGGATCGTGACTGTCGCCGTATCGACGGATACAGGCGGGAGAACGATGGAGACGCGCGAGCCATCGGCGAGCCGGGTGTCGACAATCGGCGAGCTCTCGTTTACCATCTGGTTGTTCGCGGCAACGATGGTCTGGATGATGTCCGAGAGCTTGTCGGCGGAAGAGAAGCGGCGGTCGAGCTTCTGAAGCTTCCCTGCCCGCTCGATGAAGATGTTGTCCGGACCGTTGATCATGATCTCCGTCACGTCGTCATCTGCCAGGAGGTCGGACAGGAGGTCCAGCCGGCGAAGAGAGTTGAAGACCGCGTGCTCGATATCCAGGCGTTCATTGACGGAAAGGGGCGTACTCCTTGCCTCGGAAAAGATCCTCCGGCGGATTTCCGCCGTAATCTCCTCATCTGTCACGGACCGGTCGAGCTCGAGATTTTCTATGACGCCGCGCCGGACGCGGTCCTCAATTTCCTGCCGTTCCAACGCATTCCCTCACGAAATTCCCGAGATTTCCCTCGAGGAGACTCGGCAGATACCAGGAGCCGTCCGAAAGCCCCGCAGCCGACATGGGCAGGTCCACCTCCCGCCGCCTCACGTCCGGCAGGCGCTCGGCGAAGAAGTCCTCGTACTTCTGCTCGCTTTTTCGGTAGAAGTCGCCCCGCTTCGACAGCAGGATAATTTCGGAATTCTCCCCGCACCACTCCGCCAGGTGGATGGGCAGGCGGTCGGACAGGATGACGACGGACGTGAAGGCGGATGCAAGAACCGTCCGCATCAGGTGGTCCCACTGGTCCTTCGTCACATCGGATAGCGCCCTTGCATCCGCAGCCGGCGGCAGGTAATAGAAGCCGTCGTAGAGAAGGACAAATTCCTCGGGAAGCCCGGCATTTACATTATTCTGATCAAAGACCTCCCGGCTCTCAAGACTGTAGATGAGGTCGATGAGATCCGGCCCGCCCGCCTCGTAAGGCATATTTTCCTCGTCCATGCTCTGGTGCATGAGCTCCGTCAGGATGGAGGCCTCGGAAAGGTCTATGAATAATGTGCGCCCTGACTCTGCATAAATACGCGCGAGTGCGAGCGCAAAGGGCAGGCGCAGTTCGTGGTGGATGGGAGAACAAACGAAGTGAAGGTCAGGCATATCACCGGCAACCGTCTCTCTTCCCTGAAGGCGGGCCAGAAAAACGTCCATATTCTGGAACTTATAGAGGCTTTCACAGCCCTCCGGCGCGTTCTCGCGCTCGTCAAGAAGGCAGATGATCCGTCCTTCCCGCCGGTTTTCATCAGCGGCTGCCATGAATTCAGGACTGAGCAGCGCCGCGTCGTAGCGGCGGTGATCCGCAGCAAAGTCGGCGACGTCGGAATAGACAGTCACGACGTAGCCCTCCTGGGCGAAGTAGCGGGACGCGGACCTGAGGTAATAGGCATCGTTGTCACAGAGAAGCAGGGATTTTTGTTTCATGATTCACCTCCGATGAAGTGTAAAATGACTTGTCTTCCGTTGGACTTACATCCCGCGGAGCGTAGAGAAAAGGATAATGAAAAGATAGGAAATGGTGATGGGCACTGCAAAGTGGAGCTCGCTGCAGGTCCCGCAGGAAACGTAGGGAATGAGGCGCTTTTCGGCAAGGCACAATCTGACGTGCTGCGAAAGATGGGAGAGGCGGAAGAAGAGATCCCTGCCTTTCACCATTTTGATGAGGGCAAAGGCGCCGCCGATTGCAATCGAAAGAAGGATCAGGCGGAGCGTCAGAGGCGGTCCTAAAAAAGTGGAGGATACGGAAATGAGCTTCACGTCTCCGCTTCCCATTGCGCCGATGTAGAAAAGAAAATAGAGGAGTATGAGCGGCCAGAGTGCGTTCCATGCAAACGCGGGGAAAAATCTGCTTCCCTCTCTGAGATATGAAAAAAAGCTTCCGGCCGCATAGCCTAAGAGAATCAGGCCGTTTGGAATTCGGTATTCCCGGATGTCCCCTGCACAGGCGCCGGCACAAATGGCCGCCCCGACAAGGTAGGTGTACAAAAGGTGGTTTCACCTCCCTTCCACTGGTGCCGCGTTACCGCTGCGGCTGCCTTTTCCGTTTCGGTGAATCCGATTTTAAACCAGTCCGTGGGAAAAAATCTACACAAAAAAGCCCTCCCGTTTCCGAAAGGGTTGTGAACGCGAGGGGTTCGTTTGGGCAGAAGTTACAAACAGGAATTTCTGCACTTGTGAACAAAAAGGCGGACACGCAGACCGCGCATTTTCCGTCAGATTTTCAGGTAGTCATCAACAAAGAGCGAATGAAACCGGTTTTCTGTTCAGCCCGCCGAATTCGAAACGGCGTTTTGGCAACTTTGCAATCAGGCAAAATCACAGTACGCCGGAAGCCACGTCGCCACTGGCTTTTGCTTGTAAAAAATCCGCCGGGTTTCCGTTTTACAAAACTTTGTTCCCGGAAGATATTTATACAAAGAAACCGCGGTTGTTTGTATAGTCACCGCTGACCTCGGACAGGCCGGCCCGGCCGTAGGTCATGCCCGCAACGGTACTTTCCGTATTCTTCATCAGAGGAGCGCTGTCATCCTGCTCTGCAACAGCAGCGAAGGCCTCGCGCAGGGACTGGGCTATATGAAGGGCATCATTCACAGGCTCAGCCTTCTGCAGGTAAATCCCTTTTGCGATGCAGCGGAGCATATAGTCATAGAGGCTGTAGAGGTTCCGCGACATTTCCGCCGCCTCCCCCTTGAAGGAGAGAACGCTGCGCAGCTGGTCCACGACCTGCTCCGCATGCCGCAGGTCTTCGACAGCGCTGTCCGTCGTGCGGACAATCGTGAGGATTCCCTTCGGTTTTCCGGTCTCTTCCCCGGGCTCCGGCGCCTGAAAGACATCGGCCGCTTTCGTGAGATCCCCGATCAGCATGTCGTAGAGGACGACGATCAGTTCCGTGGCGTTTGCCTCCGTAATGCGGCGGGCGTAGGTTTTCTTTTCTTCGCTTGTCATAAAAGTCACCAAAACCCGGCGCCCTTTGGCCCGATTGCCAAAGTGAAATATATGCTTTGACAATCGGGCCATTACCTATTTGTGGCGCCGGGAAAAAGCTGCAAATATTACTGTTTTATATTATTCATGATACTTACTGCAGGAGCTGCAGAGCCATCTGGGGGATGTCGTTCGCCTGGGAGAGGGCACTTGTCGCAGCCTGGGCAATGACATTGTCCTTCGTGTACTCCGTCATCTCCTCTGCCATGTCCGTGTCCTTGATGCGGCTCATGGCAGCCGTCATATTTTCCTCCGTGTCGTCAAGGGAGGCCGTCGCGGACTCGAGGCGGTTCGAATAAGCGCCGACCGCCGACCGGATTTCGTTGACGCGGTCCATGGAATAGTCGATGTAATCGATGGACTTTGTCGCCAGATCCTCCGTCGTCACGTCCACCTTGTCGAGGTAGAGCATATCCGCCCCGCAGTCAGGCAGCTTCACCGCCATCTGCTGGCTGGCGTTCGCCCCGATCTGCAGAGCCATGGGGCCCTTGTCTGTCACTTCAACGGACATATAACCGACGCCGTTGATCGGAGCATCCTTTTTGATGGTCTTTGTATTGTCGTTCGGATCCGGCGCGTCTACCTTGGCTTTCTCGTCGTGGTACTTAATGCCGGCTGCCTGAGCATGTGCTGTATTCTGAGCTTCCGCAGGAACCTTTGTCGTAACGTCGTCCTTTGTCCGGATTTTCTCGGCTGTCAGCGGATCCGTCTTCACATAATCATATGCCGTATCAAAATCCACATCCTTTGCCTCATCCAGAAGAATCTGCAGTTTGAAACCGCCGCGGTCCGTGAAGGTCACGCGGTTGCCTTCGACGGTATAGGTCGCCGTAACGTGATCCTTGAAAGCGCTGTTTTCATTGGTCGACATAATAATCTGGGCGGAATTGCCGTAGAGGGCCTTGTATTCAACATTCAGATTGTTGTCGTTGTCCTTGTCGAGGTCCTCCTTGACATCCGCCTTTTCAAGGACGTCCGGATTTGCGTCAAGACCAAAAAGGGTGGCCGTCGCATCGTCCGTCACCTTGAAGTCCAGGACGCCTTCGTTTCCGTAGCCCTTGGACCAGATGCCCTTGACCGTATTGTCATCATTCATGACGATTTCCGCATCGCCTTTCTCCGCCGCATCCCGGACCTTTTCGAGAATCTCGACGTCACTCATCCCGGGCTTCAGGATGGCGACCTGGCCATTGATGCTGATAGAGCACTCCTTCGTGATGTCCGCGGATGAGGGCACCTTGAAGTCCCCGTAGGCTGCCCGCGTCGAGGGCTCGTCGACATAGAAATTGTAGAAGCCGGGCTCGACTTCCTCGGAAGCCTCTTCCCGCGTGGCACCTTCCGCATAGACCTTCGTATCGAGGTCGCCGTTTAAAAGCTTTTTCGTATTGAATTCCGTCGTCTCGGAGACGCGATCGATCTCGTCCCGGAGCTGCGACACCTCGTCCTGGATGGCCTGGCGGTCAGAGTCCGAGTTTGTGCCGTTTGCCGCCTGGATGGAGAGCTCGCGCATACGCTGCAGCATGGACTGGATTTCGTTCAGGGCGCCGTCTGCGGTCTGCAGAACGGACGTGCCGTCGGACGAGTTCTGGGATGCCCGGTCGAGGCCGGCAATCTGGGCCCGCATGCGGTTTGAAATCGCCATGCCGGAAGGGTCGTCCTTGGCGTAGTTGATCTTGAAGCCGGACGAAAGCCGCTCCATGGAAGACGCCATGACGTTTTCGTTTCTCAGCAGATGTTTATTTGTAATGACAGCGGAGATATTGTTGTTGATCTTCATAGCCGCACCTCGCGAAAAATCTCGTCCCGCATCCGTGCGTCCCGTAGATGTGAATTAGAATAATGAAAATCCCCGGCGTCCCTGCCGGTTACACTATTTTTATCGGCCCGCCTGCGAAAAATAGTAACCCCAAGGAGGCAGAAAAATCCCCCGTTCCGGAAACACCGAAGCGGGGGAAAGATATCAAAAATCTGCTTCTGAAAGCGCCCGGATAAAGGCCCTCGCCAGGCTGTAGAGGCGGGTGGTTGCGATGTCATCGGCTGCTGCATCCGCATCAACTTCACCTGCTGCCTGCACTGAAACTCCTTCAGCATCCTCTGCTCCGCCTGCTGCCGGATTTTCATCCGCCAGGCTCGCGAAGAGATTGACCGGCTGCACCTTGTCCTTCACCGCTACCTCCAGGGAAACAGCAGTATTTGCGGCGCTTCCCATGGCGCCGGCCAACTGCTCCTTCAAGGCATCCAGCTTCCCGGCCGTGTCTTCATCTTCCGCCGTGATTCCCCCGGTTACAGCCCCTTCCCGGTATTGGAGGGCGGCCCGGATATTTCCGAGCTTCTCGGAAAGGAGGGACATCTCGACTAGCCCCTTCGTGTCTTCGCCCTTCATGATGCGAAGCTGGACGGTTCCATATTGATCGGCAACAAGGACAGGGATCTCGTAGGACTGCGACTTCTCACCGAGGGCCCCCATGACCTTGATTTCCTTCTGCAGAAGCTGCATCCCGCGGATGTCGACGGACTTCGTTCCGGATTCTACAATCATACCGTCCATTGCATGCTCGGCGAGATCCGCCAGCTCCTTCTGGGCTTCCGCCATTTCCTTCGGCGCCTTCACCGCTTCCCCGAAGTCGTGGATCAGGTCGGCAAGGACATCGTCAATCGTCTTCCCTTCCGCCTTTTCATTCGTCTCGGAAAAGATGTTTCTCTGCTCACCTTTCAGCGCAAACAGGCGCTGGTAGAGGTCGCCCGTGCTCTGCAGCATGGCGTTTACCGCCTCGAGGTAGGCGGGCGTCTGGGGCACGTCAATCTGCTGCAGGATGGAATACGCCTGCTCTGTGGAGACAGCCGCAATATTCTTCACTTCCTCGGCAATGCTTGTGGCATAGGCTTCTTCAGATGCCGCATCTTCTGAAGCGCTGGTATTTTCCAGGGCCGTCGCAAAGGCATCCGGCGACATGGCAAGATAGGATTCTTCTCCGATCGCAGAAAGCTTTCCGGGCGTCAGGGACTTTCCGGCGTCCTTCATGCGGGAGGTCTGGAAGGACTTCTCCGCCTGCTGCGAAATCGAAAGTTTTCCGGTATCGACTGCAGAGGCTCCGCCGAAATTATCATCAACAGAATAATTCATACCCTGCTTCTTTGCCGAACGGATTTCCTGCAGCATATTCGAAAGGGTGATGTCGCGGCCTTCGGCAAGAAGCCTGCCGATGCAGGCCCCGTCGGACTTTTCCACCTGATAGATGAGGCGGGCGATGCCGACCAGCGATTCGCGTTCGTCTTCAGAAAGACTGCCTGTCCGGTCGGCTTTCCAGATGAACTTCGAAAACTTTTCTTCTGCAGATTCTGCTCCGTCTTTTGACTGGCTGTCTGCTTCGGAAGAAAGATCGGCCAGGGTCATATTGAGGGGGTTCTTCCCGTCGCGGATCATCTGGGCAACGACAGCGGGTTTCAGGGCCTTCAGCGTCCGGTCCACCTCCTCCGCAGCTGTCCGCGCCGTCAGGATGTTTTCCTTAGTGATGTCAATGCTATTGTAGCCGAGGATCCGCACGGCCTTTTCGTTCGACGCTGTATCCTCAAGGCCGAAGTCCTCGAGGATATCGGGAACATTCGAGAAGGCCTTTTTCATTGAGTCGCCGAGATCCGGCCGGACTTCGGTTCCCATGGTCTCATAGGCCTGCCCCGCCTTGTCGTAGGCAGCCTTTGTCTGCGACCCGATTTCGTGCGCCTCGGAAAGCGTCTTCGTCATGGCCGTCGAAGGCAGGCCGGTCAGCTCAAAGGCCCCGCCGTTTGCCGAAGACATGGCGCTCGCGTTCATGGAACCTGCCCAGGTGGGGCCGGCGGCCGCGATGCCGCCGGCCCCCGCAGCTCCTGCTGCCTGACCGGATGCAATCGTATCGAAGGCCATGCGGCCGTAAGCTGCCATAGGGAAGGCGGCGAAGTCGCCGATGTAGGAATTTGCTGTATTGTAGACGGCTGTCCGCCCGGGCAGGGTGGCAATGGCCTGGTCGGAAAAGACGTCGCCGGAGAATTCCGCCATCAGGGCAGGGGCCGAGCCGCGGGCGAGGTCCCCCTCACCACCTGCCGCATCCGCTTCATCCGCGCCGAGAATGGCCGCATAGAAGGCCTCCTCCTGCTGCTGCAGAGTGGAGAGGATATCCGCAATATCCGCCGTCGAAATATTGATGCCGCGGGAGAGGAGGGTATAGTTGACGCCTGACGTCATGATGAGGCGGGCCTCCGTCACGGTCTGCACGGCGGAAGCAACCGTCATCTCCCTTGTATCCGCCGTCTCACGAGCCAGGGAGATCCCGCCTCCGTATACGGAAAAGCCGCCGTTCATACGGACGTAGCCGTCGATCTCAGCCGCAAGCTGTTTCGCGCTCTTGGTCTCCGCCTTCGCCGCATCCTCCGCGGCGGCAGATTTCTGTCGGGCGACATCACTTTCAGATTTGCCGGCCGCCGCCCGCTCCTCTTTAGCGGTTTCAACATTCTCGGCAGCCGTCTTTGCGAGATTGATGACATTTAACGCCTTACCGGAAGAGACAAGGGAGGAGACGTCTTCGGGCTTTACATTATTCATGACGGACTCTGCGTTTTCCGCCATGTCCGCGGCGGAGAGACCGGCAATGAGCAGGGTGTCGCCCGGCTCGCTCCCGCTCGCCACGGAATCCATCACCGCGCCGACGAGATCGCGTCCTCTGAGCAGGGTTCCGTTCGTGAGAGCCGTGTATTTGTTGATGTTTTCAAGCGTCAGAGGGATATCATTCTGCAGGAAAGATGCCGCTGTCGCCTTCGCGCTCTCGTCGTAGGGAAGGCCCGCCTCTTCA
Organism: uncultured Lachnospiraceae bacterium; assembly: GCA_900314085.1. Classification (GTDB taxonomy): domain Bacteria; phylum Bacillota; class Clostridia; order Lachnospirales; family Lachnospiraceae; genus RUG306. Next base: position 18,519 of record OMTX01000054.1, read on the forward strand.
AAGAGGCCGCCGATCTGTCCGTCCATGGCGGACACCTGCTGCAGGGCCTCCTGTGAGACAGCCTGTCCACCTGCTGCCTCCTCACCGGATCCGAAAACCGCCTTGTAGACATTGTCAATGGTCGGCTCTGCGGCTGTTTTCACGAGATAACGGGCCGCCCTGTCGCTGATCTCAGGAATTTCCCTTGCCTTGGCAACCGCTGTATCCATTGCCTTTGACGTCGTTTCGTCCAGGGCTTGCAGATCCTTCAGGGAATACGCCGAAAAGCCTGTAACTCCCGAGGCCTGTCTGCCTGCCCGGCTTGTAAAATCCCCCGCCGTTCCGGCTTCCTGTTTTTCGGCTGAAACGACTGCAGCGCTGTCGCTTTCGAGCGTCTTCTTCAGAACCGCTGCCTGGGCTGCATTTCCGGCACTCTCTTCTATCGCCGCGTCCGAAACGCCGCCGATCTTCGAGACATCCGCCCCGGCCTTGGCCAGGTTCAGGCGGATCTTGTCGGAAACCGTGACGAGCTGGCCCGGGTCCATATTCTTGTAGTCAAAGCCCTCATCGCCTGCTGCCTGTACGTCATCTGCGGACAGGTCCGCCGTCGCCTGCGCCACCATCTGATTCTTCAGGGCAATATCAGACATAGCGGCTGTATTGACATTCGCGGCATTCTGCAGGGCGTCCGCAGCCAGATCCTGCTTCCCGTAGAGGGTATCGCCGGTCCTGAGGCCGTTTTGCGTGAAGATGGAATTCGAGGAATCCACGTAGGCGGAGAAAAGAGAAGACAGAGACGACCTGTCCGGCGCCCCGTTCCCGTCGTCGACGACGGTTCTCGGCAGCGTCGCAGCAGCGTCGTTTTTGATCTGATTGATGCGGATTTCGTTGAGCAGCATACTTTAAGTCTCCTGCCGGCCGCAAGCCTTGCAGCCGGCTATTTTCATACCCTTGCGGGCATCTATTTTTGCTTCCAGAAATCCGTTTCTTTTTTTGCGCCAATAGAAAAAGGCGCCGGCGCAGACACTCCCTGTCTGTGCCGTCACCTATTCTATCGGCAAAAAGTCTTCAATTGTGAATGCCCGGCTGCCGGTCCTTGACGGAAAGCACTTCGTTCATGCTCCCGGTCCGGTAGCCGCGGATGTCCAGCGTCACGTAGGAAAAGCCGTACGAGCGGAAAGCCGCATCGACCGCCGCTCGGCAGCCTTCCTCCATAAACTTCGGGAATTCCGCCGGGGCGATCTCGATTCTCGCCAGGTCTTTCCCGTGAATGCGGACACGGACCTGGGTAAATCCCCGGTCCAGGAGGAACTGCTCCGCCTGATCCACCATATGAAGTTTTTCCGGCGTGATCTCCTCCCCATAGGGAAAGCGGGAGGAGAGGCAGGCAAAGGATTGCTTGTTCCAGGTGGGAAGGCCGGCCTCCCTGGAAAGCTGCCGGATCTCCTCTTTATAAAGCTTCGCCTCCCGCAGGGGACTTTTGATGCCGAACTCTGCCACAGCCTGAAGGCCCGGCCGGTAGTCCCCATTGTCGTCCATATTGGAGCCTTCCGCCACAGCGGCCATATTATTTTCCTTTGCAATTGCAAGAATTTTCTCGAATAGCTCGTGCTTGCAGAGGTAGCAGCGGTTCGTCGGATTGTGCGAAAAACCTTCTATGGCAAGCTCTTCCGATGTCACGAAGACCTGGCGGATGCCCTTCTTTTCACAGAATTCCTTTGCTTCGTTCCGCTCCCGCTCCGGAAAGGATTCAGAAACGGCCGTCACCGCAATAGCCCTGTCTCCCAGCACTTCATGCGCCGTGTACAGGAGAAAAGTCGAATCCACGCCGCCGGAAAAGGCCACGGCCACGGAGCCCAGCTCCGAAAGATAATTTTTCAGATATTCGTATTTTTCCGGAATCGTACTCACTTGCAGCCCTCACTTAAATCCGTGCCGCTCTCTGATCTCCTGAACAGCTTCTTTCGCATCCTGTCCTAAGCCTGCCTCAATCTGCTTTTCGGAATGATTCAATTCCTCCAGAATTTCCTCCGCTGATTTCGGCTCGAACGGGTTCCGCACCTCCATCACCTCAGAGCGGACTTTTCCTACTGAAATATAGTTGTTCACAATCGCATAGACATCCGTTCCCGGCTCGGCGAGAAGTCCGGGAATGGCGGTTCCGGCGTTCCAGAGCAAGGCGCTCTCCCCGGGGGCAAGTGTTGTCAGCCGCGCAGGAACAGCAAGGTCCGTGAAAGCTCCGTTCGTTCCCTTTCCGGGTTTGCCGGCTGTATGGCTTACGAGCGTCCTGGCGCCGTCGACAGCAGCCTTTTCCATAGCCGCAAGGTCGCCCATCTTCTGATCCTGCAGGAAAAAGCCGTCCCAGATCAGCTGCATCTCCGCAGGCCGGCAGTCATAGCGGATACCCTTGCATTCTTCTACCGGACAGTTCGGGAAATTCACATTCCAGATGCCGTCTGCGAGTGGCTTTTGAGTCAGCTCCTCCATCAGAGGCAGCAAATACTTCCTCGTCAGGGAGAGGTCGGCTCCTTTGTCACAGGACCAGGCGATAGCCGGAATCTCGTGCATCAGGGCTTCTTCCGCTGCCCCGACTGTTCCGGAGTAGGCAACATCGTAGCCGGCATTGTAGCCATTATTGATTCCGGAGAAAACGAAGTCCGGCTCGTCGTCGATGAGGAGGGCGGAAAGGCCCACCTTCACGCAGTCCGCCGGCTTCCCGTCACAGGAGTAGGCGGTGACGCCATCTACCGGATAGTCCACCCGCTTTACTGTCAGCGGCCGCCCGAGCGTCATGCCCTGAGACATGCCGCTCATCTGCGTTTCCGGCGCCACGATCGTGACACGCCCCATTTTCAGAGCGGCTTTCGCCAGCAGAGCCAGATTCGGTGACTGTATCCCGTCATCGTTTACAAGTAGGAAATGCATTGCTTTTCTCCAACTGTCATTTGTCTTTATAATGTGAACCACACTGAATAATTTTTACCATTCCGTCTTCAATTTTGTACACCAGACGGTTTTTCTCATCAATATGGCGGCTCCAATAACCGGATAGATCTCCGCTCAACGGCTCCGGATGTCCGATTCCCTCATAGCCGTTTCGATCAATGTCTTTTAGAAGCTTTTTAATCTGACGGAGTGTTTTCTTGTCCTGCTCCAGCCAATACTCAAATTCCTCCCAGGCATCGTCCGTCCAGAACTTAGTCATCGGAAGGAACCTCGTGTATCGTACCGCCCTTTTTTTCCATTTCGGCTTTGTTCTTTCTCAGGCGTTCCATATTTTCATCACTATAGAAAGGGTCTGCTGTAATTTCAAAAGGAATCCTTTGTTCTCTTGTGACTTTTGTAGCAAACATAGTATAGGCTGCTGTCACAGTCAGTCCCATTTCTTTGCATGTCTGCTCCATTCTTTTTTTCAGCTTTTCATCCATCCGGAAGTTTACCATTGCCTGTGCCATAAGCTGCACCCCCATTTCTATTTCGATAATATCAGGTAATCCTATTGCTTGCAATCATTTTCTTTCATTTGCTTTACAATTTTCGTTCGATACTTTCTATTTTACCCAAAGTTTATTGCCCGCATTTTTCAAAGAAAACGGCACCCTCCCCTTGTAATAATAATCAGACAGAAGCACACTAATCGTATCTGTTTTTTTATTATTCTGAGGGAGGAAGCCGATGACCGGAGGAAAATACGAGCTCGAAGAGGGCGAAGAGGAGATTATGTGGAGCAGAAATGTCTGCTATGACTTGGACGGCCCCTATGAGGACGACCTGGCTCTGACGAACCGCCGCCTCGTTCTCGTCCGCTACTGCGGGCCTTCCTACGACCGCTGGTCCGAATGGCAGCCGCTCAGCTTCTGGTACTATGATTTCGCCGAGGTCCTCGTCACCTGGAACAACGACAACCAGCCCATGCTGGAAATCCATATGCAGGACGGCAAGGCGGAATACTTCAGCATAGGCACCAGTGAGCAGTCCACCCGCATCTGGGCCATGGCCGTCAAGGACTACATGCACGGAGAGAACTACGGGAAGGCCTACTATATCCAGATGATCAACGACCTGCACCACGACCAGAGCGAGGGGAAGCCGGTCTCATCCTTCGACCCCGGCATGTTTTTCCGGGACATCGCCCATGCGTCCGAAAACTCAGGCTTTTCCAAAACCGAAATCATTGGTTCCATCGGGCATGCGCTGAAGCGGCAGGGGGAGCGGGCCGGCATCGATCCCGGCAACATCATGAACCGCCTCGTCCACTTCGCCCAGGAGCAGGAAGACCGGAAGAACGAAGATGACAAGAATTGAAACAGGCATAATTCAGCTGTCTTGTGGAGGTTTGTTTCAGAACGGCCGTTTCGGCCCACAGAAGGCGTGGTCATTGGTGGATGTTTGCCTCGGACGGCAGGTGCAAGCCCAAAGGTCCCTCAGACTTTAGTGGAGATTTGCAGCAAATGCCTCTTCAACACACAAAACGCAG
>OMTX01000003.1 GCA_900314085.1 uncultured Lachnospiraceae bacterium
TTTCACCCCGGCTCCTCTTCCCGCACTCTGTCCGTGAAGCCGTCTTCTATCATGTCGACCATCACCGGGACGATGTTCGGATCAAACTGGCTGCCGGCATTGGAGCGAAGCTCGTCCAGGATCTTTTCCCGATTGAAGGGATCCCGGTAGGCGCGGTGGGAGCTCATGGCATCAAAGGAATCCGCGACGCAGATGATGCGCGCATGTCTGGGAATTATCTCGCCGGCGAGTCCTTCCGGATAGCCCTTTCCGTCCCAGCGCTCGTGGTGGTAGTGGGCTCCGTCCCGGACATTGGGAATGGCCGTGAATTTCATCAGGATTTCATTTCCGATGGTGGTATGCGTCTTGATGACGCCGTATTCCTCGGCGGTCAGCCGGCCGGGCTTCCGCAGAATGGCGTCCGGAATGCCGATCTTTCCGGCATCGTGGAGAAGGGCCTCGTAGTAGAGATTGCGAAGCTCCTCACCGCCTATGCCCATACGCCGCGCAATTTCCTTTGCATAGAGAGCCACGCGCACGGAATGCCCCTTCGTATAGGGATCCTTGGCATCGATGAAATTCGTGAAGGTCATGATGGCCTGGTCAATCATCAGCCGGTCTCTCTCCTGCTGCTCTTCAAACCTGTGAATCCGGCTCCGGCTGATGATGGCCGCAATGAGCAGGGATACCCAGAAAAAGGACAGGGCAACGAGAATCCAGAAGAGAGGCATGTCCTGCGCCCTCAGCTCCTGAACCCCCTTCAGCGTATAGCTTTGAAGGCTCAGCTTCGCCTGTCCATACATGACAGCGCCAAAACCGAAAGGCAAACCAAACTTCATGAAATCCGTGTTCGGATCCGGGGTAAAACGGATAGTCTTCCCGCTCACCTCAAAATTGCCGTTCCAGGAAGAATCGATGACAGGTTCCGTCTGAAAGACGAGCTCGACACTCCAGTTTTTGAGTTTTCGAACCGGATTGTAGTAGAGAACGAAATCGTATTGGGCGCCGTACGGAACATCCTTGTGAAGGTCGATATCCATCCATTCCTTGCCTTCCGGAATGGACATGGAAATACAGGGGCGGGCGCTGTCTTCATCGGGCATATCCTCTGTACTGCTATCCCAGGTAAACGTGCACTCCCGGCTGGATTCCTCCCGGGCATAGAAAAGCACGCCCGCAAACGTCAGCGCAATGACGGCTGCAGAAAGGACAAAGGTCAGCGCAAGCCCAGTATTTTTCCGTCGCATGAAAAGTGCCTCCCGATCGCGATATTCCGCCGAAAAAACAAAAAAACTGTCACGACATCTCAGCCGGGCAGTCCGCCCTCATCTCCAAAGCAGATTAAAAATAATAGAAATAGCCAGGCCGAGCAGAAAGCCCATGAATACCTGAAACGGTGTATGGCCGACGAATTCCTTGAGCTTCTCCTGGTTGGAAAGCTTGTCGCTCTGTACGACTGCCAAGAGCTCGTTCAGGACCTTGGCCTGCTTTCCGGTCTCGAGGCGCACACCCATGGCATCGTGCATGACAACGATCGCCATGATTCCGGATATGGCAAAGGCCGGCGAATCAAACCCGCACTGCATGCCGCAGCTGATGGCAACCGCCGTGACAGTTGCTGAATGGCCGCTCGGCATGCCACCGTCCCCGAAAAGTCGCTCCCAGTCCAGGCGGCCGTTGATAGCCGCATAGATGATCGTCTTCAGGACCTGGGCCACCAGCCAGGAAAGCAGGCCGCAGATGATGATACCGTTTGAAAAAAGCTCGCGAAAGAAGCCCGTCATCCTATTTCGCTCCTATGGCTTCCATCAGAAGACCGAAGGCCTGATCTGCCTCTTCCTTCGTGAAGCCGAGTTCTCCTACGCCGGAATCCTCCACAAGGCTGGCGCCGTCCGTGGTGAAGTACGACGGATAGGAATTATTCAGCATCGTCGCCTGCTCCGTGAACTCCTCCTGGGCATCCGCAGAAAGTCCCTTGTAATAGGCGGCTGCTCCCGTTTTGAAATCCTCCTCAGAAAGGCCGCTCTCCTTGTAGAGTTTCATAAAGTCGTTGACCGACTCGACGGCCTTCAGGGAGCTCCCCGCCGTCCCGATCTCTGCAGATTCAACCGGCTCCAGAACGGCAGCCGCCTGCTTCTGAAGATCGGCTGCATCCTTTTCAGCCGTCTCTTTTCCGTCCGTTGCTGCTGCCCCGGAGCCTTCTGCGGTCACAGTTTCTCCAGCGTCTTTGCCTGTCTCTGCAGGCACGCTCCCGCAGGCAGAAACAGAAAACGCCAGAGCCAGCGCCATAGCAGCAAAAAGTTTCTTTTTTCTCATGTAATCCCCCTTCATTCAGGAATGTCTGTCCGACAGGTATCCTTTTTTATAATAATATTATCACGAAGACGGTTCAAGGAGAAACAGGGTTTGACAGAGTAAAAAAAAAGGGGCCGGAGCGGCATCGCTGCCGCTCCGGCCCTCATCTCTTGCGGAGTCTTCAATCATCCTTCGATTGCAATCACATGCTTCTCGGGAACCTGCTTCTTTTCTTCCTTCTTCGGAACGCATACCGAAAGGGTGCCGTTCTTGAAGGCTGCCTTGATATCCTTCTCCGTCATGTCGTCGCCGACATAGAAGGAACGGGACATGGAGCCGACGTAACGTTCACGGCGCAGATACTTGCCATCGTCGTCCTTCTCGTCCTTGTCCTCGGTCTTGTTTGCGGAGATGGTGAGATATCCGTCCTTGACCTCAGCGGAAACATCGTCCTTGTCGTAGCCGGGCAGATCGATGTCCATCTCGTAATGGTCACCGTCTTCCTTGATATCCGTCTTCATGTAGGAATTCATGTTGCCGGTCAGGAAGTGGTTCCAGTC
>OMTX01000056.1 GCA_900314085.1 uncultured Lachnospiraceae bacterium
CGTGGTTTCACAGGTCCTATGTACCTCCGCCACTCTGAATAAGAGAAGTTTTACGCTATTCTTTTTTGTTCTGCACTATGAATAATAATAAGGCAAAGGCCAGGCCCGTAATTGCCGTCCCTTCCTACAGGCTGAGCCGTCCTTTTGCCTACCGTCTTGAAAATTTACTCTCTGCGCCTGTCTTTGTCAAGGAGTCCGGGGGCAGGCATATACACGGGAGGAAAATTGTAAAAACACGAACTATTCAGAAGCCCATACCCGGATTTCTTTGAAATCCCCGTTGTATGGGCTTTCGAAGCGTTACAAAAAAGTTTCCTATGTGTTCATTCATTAGTGTATAATAATTTCAACTGAAATCTTGAAAAAACAGACGCAATGCGTTACTTTTTCTTCAGTTTTTTTCGATAAAAGTAATGGATGCGTGTGCATCTGTTTATGCCTTGAAATATTCCTGCTTTTTGCAGGTCTTACGGGAGGAAGCATGAGACAGGTATCTGTCAGAGAATTGAAACCGGGCATGGTTACTGCGTCCAACGTCGTTACCAAGCGCGGCCAGGTCATTGCGAAAAAGGGGACTTCCCTTTCCGCCCAGCTCATCGCCCGCCTGTCCTTCTACCGGATTGAGAGCGTGGACATCGAAGTGCCGGAGGAAAAGCCGGCTGCCCCGGCTCCTTCTCCCGAAGTCACGCAGGAACAGATGTCTGCGGACCGGGAAGAGGTTCTCGCCGCTCTGAACAAGGCGCTGGGCGAGCCCCGGGATGCCATTTTTCCGAAGATGCCCGAACCTGTTTTCTCGGAAACGGAACCGCCTGCGCAGCCCGAACCGGAGCCCAAAAAAGAAGAAAATACTTACATTTCCGAAAGCATGGGGACATCCAATGCCCTCTCCATGGACAGTGAGTACCAGTCCCTGCAGATTACCTACGCGCGGGTGCTTGCCCTCCTTCGGAACAATTTCAATGCCATGCTGGACGGGGACTTCTCCGGCATCTCCATGGATGAGCTGCTGAATGACTCCAAGGAGCTCTTCCAGGCCCGGACGGCCATCGAACTTTTCGACCTCCTCCGCGGCCTCCGCAGCAACGACGACGTCATCTACGCCCACTGCCTGAATGTGGCTATGGTTTCCCGCGCCATCGGCAAGTGGCTGAAGTTCTCCCGCGAGGACCTCGACATCCTGACGCTGGCCGGCCTCCTTCATGACATCGGAAAGATGCTCGTTCCCATGGACATCCTGACAAAGACCGGCAAACTCACGGACGATGAATTCACGAAAATCCGCCAGCATCCCACGGACGGCTACAAGATTCTGAAAAAGATTCCCGGCCTCGATCCCCGGATTCTCTATGCTGCCCTGCAGCACCACGAGCGCTTTGACGGATCCGGCTATCCCAGACATCTCCCCGGCGACGAGATCGATGACTTCGCTGCCATCATCGCCATCGCCGATGTCTACGATGCCATGACAGCCATCCGGGCCTACCGGGCACCGAAATGCGCCTTCGAGGTCATTGAAGACTTCGAGAAGGACGGACTGCAGAAATACAATCCCAAATACATCCTGACCTTCTTAAAGCACATCGCGACCTACTACCAGAATTCGAAGGTCATCCTCTCCGACGGGGAAAAGGTGGACATCATCTACATCAACTCCTCCTCCCTCTCCCGCCCCATCGTCCGCTATGCGGACGGCCGCATCGTGGATCTGTCGCACGAGCGGAGCCTGAAGATCGTATCGACGATGTAATTCACAGATACACAAAGCGGCCCGCCGGCATTTGCCGGCGGGCCGCTTTTTTCATGTTCATCTGAATTTTCATTCTGCTGCGGCCAGGTTCTTCTCCTTCAGAAAGGCGACGAAGTCGTCTGCCGGCAAGGGCTTCGAAAAGTAATAGCCCTGGATGAAGTCGACGCCCATGCCCTTCATGAGCTCGAGCTGGTCGGCGGTCTCCACGCCTTCGGACACAATCTTGCCGCCTGTTTCGCTGATCATCTTTGTGATGTGGACGAGCATCCGCTCCATGCGGCTGTCCTTGCAGGCCATCTGGGTGAATGTGAAATCATATTTGATGGTGGAAACCGGCATACGGACGAAATAGTCGAGGTTTGAAGCTCCCGTACCGAAATCATCGAGGGAGAAGGAAGTTCCCCACTCGCGGAGGTCACGGATATTCGCCACCATCTGCTCCTGGTCCTCCGCAATGGCCGATTCCGTAATCTCGAAATTGATCTGCCGGGGAGCGATTTCATACTTTCCCATAATCCGGCGGACGTTGCCGACCAGGGCATCCGACTCGCACTGGCGGACGGAAAGGTTGATTTCTATATACTCGAGACCGAGGACGGAGAGATTCTTCTCGTGGAAGAGCTGGCAGGACTTCTCGAGAATCCGCGCCCCGATTTCCTGGATCTGCCCCGTCTCTTCCGCTACGGGAATGAAGATGCCCGGCGGGAGGATGTTTCCCTTGACGTTCAGGATGGCGGCCTCGGCATCCGTGATCTCTATGCGGGCCAGAGCCTCGGCCGCCGTGAATTTTCCGGTTTCAATATTGTAGATGGGCTGGAAGAAGGGGATCACCCGATCCCGAACCAGGGCAACGGTGATGAGATCCCGCACATAGAGGTAGCGCTTGACGCCGGCAATGGCGTTTTCATCGAGATAGATCACGCCCTCATGGTCGGAGTGCCGGCGGACATAGTTCACGTAATACATGAGCTCGCTTTCGGAGGACGCCTGATAGGGATCCTCCGCCACGATCATGTAATAGTTCAGATCCAGATCCTCGTACCCTCGGTTGATGTCCCCGACCTTTTCCTCCATCAGGGAAATGAAATCGAAAAGGGACTGCTTGTCATCCAGGATGATGCGCAGATCGTTTCGGTTTGTCATGAAGGCATCGTAATTGTGGTCATTGAGAATAATAGAAGCCCGACGGATGATCTCGTCCTTCAGGATGGGCGAATAGTCAGACCCGCCGTAATCGATATTGACGCTGACAAATTTGAAGGGCTTCTTCTTCGCATAGAGTTCGTCCACATATTCGCGAAAAGCATTCAGGGTGTAGATGCCGTAGCGCTTGTCGAAGTCCTCCTTGGGATTTTCAAGCTCCGCATAGAGGATCAGCACGCCGAGCGACGAAGCAAAGCCGACAACGAGTATTTCCGGATAAACAAACTGAACAAGGGCAGCGACAATCCAAAGTCCCATCCAGGTATAGAGGGCGCCCCGCCGTTTCCGCGACATGGTATGGCGCGACACGCCGAGAACCACATAGGAAAGAAGGATATAGAAGAGACACAGGGCATAGGTCATCAGGCAGGCCGGGCCCTGGGAAAAAACAACTCTTCCGTCCCTGAAAAAGGAAATCGGCAGAAAGAGAATGACAATATACTGAACCGGCAGGGTATAGCGGCAGAAGCGGACGAACTTTTGCGACCACTCCGGGCCTTCCGTTCCGACGGCATAGGAAAGTCCGTAGAAGGCATTGACAACCAGCATGCCGACATAGGCCTTGCCCTCGATTTCCACCAGGTAAAGGATAGGCGCCCCGTCCGACCAGAAGATGATGAGAAAGACGGACAGGATATCGAGCAGGATACAAAGAAAGGATGAAATGACAAAGCGGTTGAACCGGCGCCGGCTGTCGAGAGCCAGGCTGTTCCTGCGGAAGGAAAGCATCATGACGATCATCACGATGACAAGGCCGCAGGCCTGGGTTTCCACATTGAATGAACTGATCGGTTCCATAGGGTTCCCTCCGATGCATCTTCTTTTTTGCACGGGTTCCTGATAATGTGTATACTATATTTGATTATAGCACCCCTCAGGAAAACGTGGGTAAAAAAATCGTAAAGCGGCATGACGGGAAACGACTGCATCGGCGCATGGTCTGCCTATAAGCTGAAGCATTGAAAGCACTGCTTCAAAGACTTGAGTTAAAGACTTGAGGAATTCAGATATGAGCGAAAATTTCGAACTGAATTTTTCCATGAAAAACGAAGGCTCCGCCCCGGAAAACGGGCCGGACATGAGCGAGATGGAAATGACAGTGTCCCCCATTTGCGGGACAGGTGACAGCCGCTATGCCTTTGTCACATTTACGGAAGGAGAAAAGACAGCAGAGGGGAAAATTCCTTCCTGTGAAATCATCCGCTCCTCCGGCTTCTCGGAAGAGGAGCTTGCCGGCCTTGCCACCTATATGAAGGCGGATTTGAAACATCTGCAGAAGCTTGCCGCGGGGGAAAATGTCTTCAAGGCCATGTTCAAGGACGACAGGAAATAGCCCTGTATCCCGGAAAAAGCGGCTTGGTTTCCGCCAGAAATCCGGGCAGGATATCCAGCACGCGCTGCGTGCGTACGGAAGGAAATTATTTTGATCAGAAATATTATTTTCGATGTCGGAGATGTCCTCCTCTCCTACCGGTGGTTTGACATGCTGACCATAGATCACGGCCTGTCCGAAGAAAGGGCGGAGCTCATCGCAGGCCATATGTTTTCCTCCCCCTACTGGGGCATCATGGATCTCGGAACCGAAACAGAAGAGGAAGTGCTCTTCCACTGGAGCCAGTCCTTCCCGGACGAGGTTGACGACATGCGCTGGTTCATAGAGCACTGCGATCTCATGGCCGTTCCGCGGCCGGCTGTCTGGGAAGCCGTTCACCGGCTGAAGGAAAAGGGATATCACCTCTACATCCTTTCCAACTACTCCCACTACCTCTTCTCCCACCACACGGACGGCCGCCCCTTTATGGCAGATATGGACGGAATGCTCGTTTCCTACATGATTCACCGGTCAAAGCCGGATCCCTTCATCTACACTGCCTTGCTTGAGAAATATGATCTCTCGGCAGAGGAATCCTTTTTCTACGACGACCGGCCGGAGAACACGGCCGCTGCGGAAGCCCTCGGCATCCGGACATATACGGTGCCGAAGACGGATCAGCAGGCGCTGATTGATCACATCAATTCCACTTTCCTCGTTTGACAGGTACGGCCTGTTTTTCAGTTTCCTGAAGGAGCTGAAAACAGGCTGTTTTCGTGTACAATATTGTATTTGATTGTACCGATTTGCCTGTTACGCCCCAAAAATCCGTTTCCGAACAGACTTGGTATTACTGCGTTTCAGGCGCCAAAATTGTATTCGATTGTACTGATTTGACAGGTAAACGAGAAAAAAGCCGGCGCGCCAAAGGCGCGCCAGTATGGCATTATATTGTACAGGATTGTATCGATTTGACAGGCAAGCGAAGGGAATGTTGCATGCGCAACGTATATAAATTGTACTGGATTGTATTCTACACCTGTAAACAGAAAAACAGACCGCGGGACAGTTCCCGCAGCCGCTTGCTATAAAGGAGGTTCCACTTATGATCAATCCCAGAAAAGCAGCCATCGTAGGTCTCGGCAATGTCGGCGCATCCATCGCCTTTGCCCTGATGCAGAAAAATCTCTACAGCGAGCTCGTCCTGATTGATTACAACAAAGACAAGGCGGAAGGCGAGGCCATGGACCTCTCCGACGGTCTTCCCTACACCGGCTCCATGGACATCCATGCCGGTTCCTATAGCGAAGTCGGCGACTGTGCCCTGATTGTCATCACGGCCGGCGCTGCCCAGAAACCCGGTGAGACGCGCCTCGACCTCATCACGAAAAACACAGCCATCATGAAGTCCGTCATTGATGAGATCAAAAAGACCGCCTTCGAAGGAATTCTGCTCGTTGTTGCAAACCCCGTAGATGTCCTGACACACGAGGCTCAGCGGCTTTCCGGCTACCCCGAGTCCCGCGTCATCGGTTCCGGCACCGTCCTTGACACAGCCCGTCTGCGCGACGAAATTGCCCGCCATCTGTCCGTCGATTCGCGGAATGTCCACACGATGATCATGGGGGAGCACGGGGACAGTGAAGTCCCGATCTTTTCCATCACAAATATTTCCGGCGTTCCCCTGAACGAGTTCTGCGAGCTCCGCGGCCACACCGGCGACCACCTGGCCGCCATGAACCGCCTCTACGAATCCGTCCGAGACAGTGCATACAGAATAATAGAAAAGAAAGGCGCCACCTACTACGGCATCGCCATGGCGGTCACGCGGATTGCCTCCTGCCTCGTCAAGGATGAGCATGCGGTTCTGCCTGTTTCGGTTGCCCTTCACGGAGAGTACGGCATTGACGGCGTCCACCTCTCCATCCCCTCCATCGTTGGAGCAAACGGCGTGGAAAAGGTGCTCACCATCAGGCTTTCCGAAGAGGAAGCTGCAAAGCTCAAATCCAGCGGGGACGCCCTGAGGGAGATCATCGCAAAGGCGGAAGCCTGAACATCCGTTTCACTACTCCCCCGTTGACAGGTATGGCCTGTTTTTCAGTTTCCTGAAGAGACTGAAAACAGGCCATTTTCATGCAAAAAATTGTATTCGATTGTATCGATTTACCTGTCAACCGTCAAAAATCAGTTTTCTGAAATGGTTGGCATTACTGCATTTCCAGCATCAAAATTGTATTTGATTGTACTGATTTGACAGGCAAACTTATTTTCCCATCGCCTCGGACTTGGTGATTGCTGCGTCGATGCCTTCCATAATGGCATTCCGGAAGCCGGCTGCCTCCAGCGCTGCCACGCCTTCTATCGTCGTTCCGCCCGGCGAGCAGACGTCATCCTTGAGGGCTCCCGGATGCTTCCCTGTTTCCAGCACCATCTTTGCAGAACCGAGAACGGACTGGGCAGCAAAGGTATACGCCTGTTTCCGCGGCATCCCATGGAGAACAGCCTCATCCGCCATCGCTTCGATCAGCATGTAGATGAAGGCCGGGGAAGATCCGGATACTCCTGTCACCACATCCATCATGGACTCAGGTACTTCCTCCGCTTTTCCGAACGAGGAAAATATGGCCATGACCTTCTGCTTCTCGTCTACCGTAAAACGGTCGTTGAAGGAGACCGCGCTCATGCCCTCCCCCACCATTGCAGGCGTATTGGGCATCACCCGGGCTACCTTCAGCTTTCCTGCCACATTCATGGAAAGAAGAGCCGTATCGATGTCGGAAAGGGACTTGCCCGCCGCGACGGAGACAACGATCTGGTCAGGCTCCAGAACCTCCGTGATCTCCGGAAGAGCCTCCGGGAACTGGTAAGGCTTGATGGCCAGAACCAGAATATCACTGTTTTCCGCTACTTCCCGGTTGGAAAGGGTCACGGCAATTCCGAAGCCATCCGCCACCCTCTTTTGTGAGCTCTCCGTATGTACGGAAGCAATGATCTGATTCTTCTCTGCCAGGCCGCTCTTCAGAAGCCCGCCAATCATGGCGCCGCCCATATTGCCGGCTCCGAGGAACCCATATCTGTACTTTCTTGCCATCTCTTCTTCCTCCTTTGTCACCCATATCGACTGACAGGAGATACAGATCTCGTATCCCCTGCCCGGCAGCGCGGTTCATACCCTGCAAAAAAAACCGGAGCGTAGCGCGCCGGGAACTGATTACGAAAACTAAGCCCAAATTCCCAGGTGCTGCAGCAGGATCCGCACACCCAGAAAGATTAATATAAATCCGCCTGCTGCCTCCGCCTTCTTTTCAAAGCGGCTGCCGAAGATGCTGCCGATTTTCACCCCGATGGCGGAAAGAACGAAGGTCGTGATTCCGATCAGAGAGATGGCCAGCCAGATATTCGTGTCGCCGGCCATGGCCAGGGAAATGCCGACAGCCAGGGCATCAATGGAAGTAGCCACCGCCATCACAAACATGGTTTTTACGGAGACATCCGCAGACACTTCCTCCTCTTTTTTGGAAAAGGCCTCGCGCAGCATATTTGCCCCGATTGCAGCAAGGAGGATGAAAGCAATCCAGTGATCGACGGCTTCGATGGCTGCCGCAAAAAGGCTGCCCAGGTAGTAGCCGATCAGGGGCATCAGAGCCTGAAAGCCCCCAAACCAGGCTCCACAGGTCACCATTACATTCGCATCCGCCTTTTTGGAAGCCAGGCCCTTGCAGATGGAAACCGCAAAGGCGTCCATGGAAAGGCCGACGGCAAGCAGAAAAAGTTCTCCTATTCCCATAATGTTTTATGCTGTCTCCGCAAAATCCGTTTCTGTCAGTGTCACGAGATATGCCCTCCGGTTTCCCTCCGCCGCCACAAGGGCCATCCGCATCTTCCCGACAAAGGCAATGTCCCGGATGTAGAAAGACAGGGTTCCACCCACATTCTGAATCCGTTCCGTCCCCTTCTCAAAGTTCCTGTAGACATCCTCCATGCTTGTGGAAACGATGTCCGCAATCTCCTCATTTGAGGCAGACATCCCGCCGGGCAGCATCTGCCGGCCGGCCTGGTTCAGGAAGATCTGCTCGAGCTGACCTGCCCGCATCGTAACGATGGCAATAATCCGCTTGCGCTTGTCTATGCGGAAATCCTTGTTGTACGTCCCGGCATTGTTCAAAGAAATAATGTTGACCCGGGCAATCTGCCGGTAGAAGCTGGAGTCCTCCGGGCTTTCAATACCGATATTCTTCGCATCAAGTACGGCAAAGACCTCATTCGCCGGCAGGGGCTTTGAAATATAGAAGCCCTGGGCATAGGTGCAGCCGATGCTCTCGAGGAATTCGAACTGCTCCTTCGTCTCGACGCCCTCCGTCAGGACAATGACGCCGATCCGCTTCGCCATGTCAACGATATCCGTCAGAATGTCGTTCGTCCTCTCGTTCTGATTCCGGAGGAAGAGCATGTCGATCTTCATCAGGTCGAAATCGAAGGTGTGCAGGGTGTTGAGGGAACTGTAGCCGCTGCCGAAGTCATCGAGCCAGACCTCATAGCCGTCGCGGTGAAACTCCTCGATATGCTGCTGGATCAGCTCCTCCTGGTCCATGACAGCGCTTTCCGTGATCTCCATCGCAATGGATTCCCGGGATACCCCGTAGCTGTCCAGAATGTCATTGATGGACTTGTGGAAGTCCGGTATATCGAGATCATTCCGGGAAATATTGACAGAGAAGTGGGCAGGCGGCTCGCCGGCGGTCTCCCTGCGTTTGATTTCCTCACAGACCTTTTTGATCACGAAAAGGTCAACCTTGTACAGAAGATGGGCTTCCTCCAGGACAGAGATGAACTCTCCGGGATTTAAGAACCCGTAAGTGGGATCAATCCACCGCGACAGAGCTTCGAAGGAAGCATCCTCATGGGAAAGGATACCGATGATAGGCTGGAAATAGACCTTGATCCATTCCTTCTCAACCGCCTCATCCACGTGGCGGACGAGGTAGGAAGCCCGTGTCAGGCGGGATTCCATGGAGTCGTCATAGCGCTTTGCATAGTGAACGAAATCGCCGCGCGTCTCATGGCCGGCCATCATGGCCCGGTCTGCGGCAAGGATGCCGTCTTTTTCATCGCCCGTAATCGTATAGATTCCGACCTGGATGGACGTTCCCGTCTCCGTCCGGGCAATCCGGTCGTGAATCCGCCTCACGAATTCGCCGGCCCTGCTGTCTTCAATCAGGACATAGAAATGGTCAGCCTCAAATCGGGCTGCGTTTTCATTTCCGAGTTCCTCTCGGAGAATCTTTGCCACTTCCTTCAGAAGCAGGTTGCCGGCATACATGCCGTGGTCGTGATTGTAGATCTTGAAATCCGCTATATCGACAAAGACGATGTCCCAGGCTTCGTGCTCCGCCCCGTCCCGGATATTTGAAATCAGGGGAACCATGGCCCGGCTGAAGGTCTGCATATTGTAAAGGCCGGTCAGGGCATCCGTCCGTTCCGCGCGGAAGATATAGTCGACATTGTCCTTGTGGCGGAGAATTGCCGCCAGGTAGAGGGTATCCAGGGCGAAAAAGAGGTCCGCCTCTTCCATGAAGTCCTTGTCGGGATTGACGATGGAAAGAAATCCGCTGTACTGTCCCTCTGTCCAGATTGGGCAGAGAACAAGGCGGCGGATGCCGACGCTTTTCATGAAGTCATAGGTCTCGGGATCCGCCTCCCTGTACTCCTCCGCGTCGTTCAGGACAAACATATCCTGCCTGTAGAAAAAATTCCGCCACTTCTTCGGGTAAAACGTACCGATCTGCAGCATTACCTGGTGCTTCACGGCAATCCCGTCTGCAGCCGTCCACTCAAAGGCGCAGTGGCAGTAGTCCCCCTCTTTCCGATAAACGCTGATCCGGTCTGCCCCGGCGCGTTCCCCTATGGACTTGATGAAAATGTTGATGGACGCCTCGGGGTTCGGTTCCCGCATGGAAGCCTCCATACACTCCGTCAAAAGCCCCAGTCTTTTTTTGTAATCAAGCTCTGTACGCACAACGACACCTCCCCGGGTCCTCTCCCTCCCGGCTCCTCATGAAGTCATGTAGATACAAATCACTGCTGATAAAGTCTTTGCCCGGAATCCCTTCCTGATTTCCGTTATTCGGACAGTGTAGTAATATATTTTACCCTTGAAAAGTGCACAAAACAAGGGGGCAGGAAAAAATCCCGCCTCCTTTGCCTTTCACGCCATTTTCAATCGAAATGCGCCGTGATATAGGTCATGTTTGTGGCAAGTTCGTCATTGTAGCGGTCCGGGCCAACCTCCTCCAGGACCGTTTCCTCCTCCGAAAAAAGATTCGTTCCCAGGCCCAGGCGTTCTCCTTCGATCTGTACGCCCATTGCGGCAAGTATGGTGGGGAAATAATCTTCATTGGAAAACTGCCGGCTTTTCATATGACGCTCATTCAGTCCCGCCGGCAGATTCAAAAAGCAGTCATACATATGCCGCTCATAGCCGGCCGGCAGATCGTCCCAGAAAGTTTCATTCATGGACAGGTGATCTCCGATGAGAACAACCGTCGTATTCTCATACCAGTCCTGCTTCTGCATCCAGTGGACGAAAGCCGCCACGTGCCTGTCCGAACAGCTGATGCACATGCCGTATTGATTTTCTTCCATGGAATAATCGCAGTCTTCGCAGGTAATGCCATCCGGGAAATGGGTATCTGCCGTGAGGATGGTGAAATTAAATGGTTCGTCGGAGGCAGCCGCCCTCGACAGTTCTGCTTTCGCCATCATGAAAACCTTCTTGTCCTCCATCCCCCAGCCGTAGGAATAATCCTCCGGGACGTAACCGTTATCCAGAGCGAAAAGAAAGTCGCAGAAATGATAATCCCCATGGTCTGTAAGGTACAGACGGCGGCCGCCGAATCGTGCATCAGATCCGCAGCAAAAATAATTCGAATAGCCGTTCTCTTCCAGGATATCCCCCAGTGCAGTCAGCCCGGGAAGAAACGACGTGTAATTGATCATGCTATTATCTTCCACCGGAATGACATAGGGCACGCCGGATGTCGAAGCCAGCATGGCTGCTATTGTCCAGCTGGAACCGAACGTCTGGGTGCACCCGCCAAGCTCTGCCGAGTCCGAAAAGAAGGCATTGTCGAAGGCCAGCTGTGTCAGGTTCGGGATGTAGTTCTCCGGTTTGCCCCCGCCGACGTCTGTGGAGGCATAGGTCGTTTCCATGCTCTCCATGTAGATCATGACGAGATTGCGCTTCTTTTCGGGAAAGGTCAGAGATACCTTCTCCGGATAGACGTAATAATCCTGATAAAACGAACTTCCTCCCTTCAGACTGTTCGCAATATAGTCATCCATCCCGGTATCCTCAGCAACTGCAGGGACATCGATCCAGCTGGCCAGTATCACAAGCAGGGCCCCGTAGGCCATGAAAAAGCGATAGGTGAGCTTCCGTTCCTTCTTCCTGCCGGAAACAGGAATGAAAAAATGAAAGTGCCGGATCAGCAGGGCAATGACCAGATTGATCACGAGCGGAATACCGCAGAGAAGAATCGTCGGGACAACGGCTGCCTCGACATATTCATTTACGATATTTGAATCCACGCCAATCATCGGCGTCTGCATCTGAAACACTGCCGTCGTAAAAGAAACATCCCCCCAGGCATCGCGCAGCCACTTCAGCGATTCAAAAAGAAGCCGGCCGGTCACCGCTATAGTGCCCAACAGAATAATGAAAAGGACGAAGAGGATTGTGGTGATGACTGACTTTGCTGTAATTTTTTTCTTTGTTTCCATGGATCTTTCCATTAGCCCGTAAAAAAATCCGGCAGCCTCATCCGGTTCCCGGACGCTTGTCTGATGTGATTTTCCGGATCAAAAGTACAAAAAAAGAACAGCCACACCGGAAGGTATGACTGCCACTATGCGAATGAATTATGTCACCGCGGATTTCTTTTGTCAAGTTTTTGTAAAAATCAGGTATCCGCTCTGTCTGCCTTGATCTGCTCCTCGGAAACGCCCAGGTTCCTCTGAATCTGGTCTGCGAAATCGTCCGTCAGGTTCCCGGCGTATTTGTCCACGATATCAGCGGAAAGTGTCTCGAAGGTCTTGTCCATATAGAGGTCTTCGAGCTGGGAAGCATAGAGGTCCTTGTCCTCGTCCTCTCCGCTGAAGGAAGTCAGCGTCTCCTTCTCCTGCTTCATGATCTGCTCGAGGAAGTAGCTTTCGAAGGATTTGACCGCGCCCTCGATCTCCGCCCGCGATGACTCCTTCGTAAGCCCCTTCGCCTTCGAAGAGACCTCACTTGCCTTTGCGGCGGCCTTGTTGCTCACGCTCGTCGTGTCGTAGTAGGAATTGATGGCACTTCCAAGCCCTGTGATGTCAGACATATGACACTCCTGTCAAACCGATAAATAATTACCGGATTGCTTCGCACTTCGTGCTTCTCCGCTCCCGCTCCGGTCGGCGCAAAAGAGAACGTCCACTGGACGTTCTGCGCCGCAATCCTCCTCCGTACCTCGCGCTAATGTTCGGCTTCGCCGAACCACGCTCGGTACGGAGGGGCGTGCCATGAAAGCAGAAGGCACTTTGCAAGCAAGCTTGCAGTGCCATCTGCTTTATGGCACTGTAATTATTTATCTCCGTAGGTTGTTCGCTTCTTCCAGCATCGTGTCGGACGTCGTGATGGCCTTTGAGTTCATCTCGTAGGCGCGCTGACTGATGATGAGGTTTACCATCTCGTCTGCGACGTTGACGTTCGAGCCCTCGAGGTAGCCCTGGGCAATGGAGGAACGGACGACGTTCAGGTTCGTCGTCGCCTCGTTGATGGGGGCGCCGGAGGCTGCCGTCTCCTGGTAGAGGTTCTCGCCGGACTTGTCAAGGCCCCGCGCATTCCGAAACTGGATGCGGGCGATCTGCTGGCCGGTGGCGATGTACGTCCCATCTTCCTGCTTGTAGGACACATTTCCGTCTTCATCGACGACCACCGTATCCGCACTGGCGCCTTCCGGAAGCAGGACGGGATTCCCTTCGGAATCGAGAACCTTGTTTCCTTCCGGATCGGTCAGGACGAGCTGGCCGTTCGGACCGCCCAGGGAGAAGCCGAAGTTGCCGGCTCTCGTGTAGTAGATTTCATTGTTCGTGCCCTGTACCATGAAGAAGGCTGATCCGTCCATGCAGAGGGCCAGAGGATTGTCGCTTGCCAGCATGGCGCCCTGGGCAAAGCTTGCATTCAAGGAGGCGACGCGGGCTCCGAGTCCCACCTGAGCTGTCGTCGGCTTGGGATCCCCGTTCGCGGTCGTCGTCCGCGTCTGGATCGTCTGGTAGAGCAGGGACTTGAATTCCGTCGTCTGCGTCTTGAAACCTGTCGTATTGACGTTGGCGAGGTTGTTCGCAATCGTATCGACGCCCGTCTGCTGGGCTTTCATACCGGCGGCGCCGGTCCAAAGGGCACGCATCATAAGGCAGTTCCTCCAACAAAATCCTGCCGCCAGCGGCGGACAGATCTGCAAAAATTTTTCAGCCCCGTAGAGGCTTTATATTAGTATCATCCTACCTGGCCGACCTGGGAAACGGCCATCTCTATCGTCGTATCCTCGGTCTGGATCATCTTCTGGTTTGCTTCGTAGGCGCGGGAAATGGCAATGAGGTTCACCATCTCATCCACGACGTTGACGTTTGATGCTTCGAGGACGCCCTGCTCAATCTGTCCGTCAGCCGCGAAAATATTGCCGCCGTCAACGACGTTGTAAAGGTTCTCCCCGTACTTTTCAAAATAATCATAGTTGTCGAGATCGACAAGGCCGATGTCCCCGACAATCTGATTGTTCTGCCAGATATTGCCTTCCTTGTCGACGGCGTAATCCTGCAGGGGATCGACCTGCACCCAGCCCTCCTCACCGACGTTTCCGGCAAGAGCCGCTGCCCGGTTCAGGAGGTGATCGCCATCGCTTGTCACGAAGTAGCCGTTTTCATCGACTGTGAAAGCCCCGTCCCGCGTGTATTTGACGGAAGCATTTCCCTGCTTGTCCAGAAACTGGATAGCAAAGAAGCCATTGCCGGCGACAGCGAGATCAGACTTCAGGTCCGTGACCTTGAAGGAGCCCTGATCGTAATTCGTATAGGTCTGCCCGATCTTCACGCCCATATTCATGTAGCCGAGTCCCTGCGGCAGGTAGTTCCAGGAGGAGTCGTGAATGCGGAGGGCGAGCTCGTCAGCGAAGGCTGCGGACGTCGCTCCCTCTTTCTTGTAGCCCGTCGTATTGGCATTTGCGAGATTGTTCGAAAGAACATCCATCCGCTTCTGCTCGTTGATCATGCCCGTGTAGGCAGTGTAGAGGCCTTTTACCATAGCATTTTCCTCTGTGCAGCCATGAAAAGAGCCGGCTGCAGATACGTATTTACATAAATAATGCAAAGCCCTTTTCTGCACCGGCATCCATGCCAGATCAGAATCCGTAACGATTCCGATGAATATCCATTTCAGTATTTCTATCGGCAGCCGGGCAGAAAATATTAACCCTATTCTACACGAAAAAAGCCCGGTACGCAATGCGTATCGAGCTTGGAATTTCAATATTTTGTGCCAAACGGAAGAGACGGTAACAGATATAGGGTGTCTCACGTCTTGTCCAGGTCGTGGTCGCCGGCCATGAAGTCGACGTACTTGCCGGTTCCGATAGCGACACAGACCATGGGGTCTTCCGCTGTCATCGTATTGATGCCGGTCTTGTCCTCCATCAGCTCTTCGAGGCCGCGGAGCATGGATCCGCCGCCCGTCAGGATGATGCCCCGGTCTGCGACGTCGGCTGCAAGTTCAGGCGGTGTCTTCTCAAGAACGCTGTGAACCGCCTCGACAATCTGCCGCGTCGGCTCATTCAGGGCTTCCTCCGTCTCCTCCGACGTGACCGTGATTGTCATCGGAAGGCCGGACATGAGGTTCCGCCCGCGGACGTCCATGGACATGGGCTCCGGCAGGGGGTAGCAGGTTCCGATATTGATCTTCACATCCTCTGCGGTACGTTCACCGATCAGGAGGTTGTGGCGCTTCCTCATATAGCGGACAATGGCCTCGTCGAAGTCATCGCCGGCAATCTTCACGGATGTCGAAACGACGGAGCCGCCCAGGGAAATGACCGCAATGTCCGCGGTACCGCCGCCGATGTCGACGATCATATTGCCGCAGGGGCGGGAGATGTCGATGCCGGCGCCGATGGCTGCGGCAATGGGCTCCTCAATGATGTATACCTCGCGGGCGCCTGCAGAATAGGCCGCATCCTCAACGGCACGCTTCTCTACCTCGGTAACACCGGAAGGGACGCAGACGGATATACGGGGCTTTCTGTAGGACCGCTTGCCCATCGCCTTCTGGATGAAATATTTGATCATCTTTTCCGTGACGGTATAGTCGGAAATGACACCCTGGCGAAGAGGACGGACGGCGACGATATTGCCGGGCGTACGGCCGAGCATCAGGCGGGCTTCCTCGCCGATCGCTTTTATCTTGTTCGTGTCACGGTCGAAGGCAACAACGGAGGGCTCCTTCAGGACAACACCCTTCCCTTTCACATAGACGAGGATGCTGGCGGTTCCCAGATCGATCCCGATATCATTTGAACTCATGAAACCCATGACAAATCTATCCTTTCAAAGCCTGCTGCCCTGTAAAAACGGGCGCAATATGGCCAATGCACGCAAGTATTTATTATTATATACGAAAAATTTTTCCTGACAAGGGATAGTGGAATGGAATTATCGGAAAAAATCTGTATACAAAATGAGATTCTCTCGCTCTCCGGCATATTGAACCCCCTCCGCCTTTCGTCCTGTAAAAAACCGGGAACGCCGCAGCGTCCCCGGTATAATACTTTCACGTGGCCGTCCCTTCCAAGTTTGGGCCTTATATTATTCATGTACTTTTTCAGACTTTCGGGCGACGACGCCCTTCTCGTCATTCCTTCGGCCAAAATGTGAGATAGATGGTCTCCCCACTGTCGATCCGGACTTCCGCCTGGTAATAGCCGCCACCGCAAATATCATAGTATGCGCTGTCCGGCAGGATGTGAATCGCGTCAAAGAAGTCTTCATACCTGTCCTTCGGCACATCGAATGTGTCGTCCGTCGTCGAGTGTCCCCCGTTGTAATAGTAGGTAATGCCGGTAACAGGCGACGTATCGATATCGGCGTCAAAGACAAGCCCCTTTTCTTCAAGAAAGGCCAGAGTCTTTTTGTATTCCCTGAAAACATATAGATAGGCGTTTGTCGTATTGTCTTCATTTACAATCTGAAGCTCCGCAAGAACCGTCGCCTTCCTGTAATCGGAAAGTGTCATTGCGTTCGAATCGACCTGCAGGCAGGATTTCAATGTCTCCATCTCATCAGTTGTCAGACGGAGCGCCTGGTCCGAAGTCTTTGTAAGCGCATATGGATAAGCGGACAGATAGATATCCGTCGACTTGTCCATGGATATCCGGTTGGCGAGGTAGGCGCTCTTCCGGTAGTCCTCGTCCTCCGTCATGGCTGAAAGGGCTGCAATATAGCTTTCCGCCGGCACCGAATACTGTCGCCGGACCTTCCGTCCGGACTTAAGCTGCCAGGTGATGGAAACAGACACCCGGTAGCCGTCATCTGCATTGACCTGCGGGAAAAAGAACTCTCCTCCCTCTTCCGCCTTCGTCTTGGCCTCTTCGTAGGCTTCATCAAAAGACGAATCGTAGTCCGTCACGGAAACGCTCACGGACTTGTCCGCCGCCTCCCGGGCCATCTCGCCGGCCAGGCGGATGGCTTCTGTATTCGAAGAAAAATATTTGCAGTCTGTATTCCGCTGTACCGAATCGAGATTTCCCTGCAGGCTGTTGTCGATCGCATCGCTCTCGCTGATTCCGACAGCAGCAACTTCGCTGTCCTTGGGAAGAAAGCCGTCCAGATGAAAGGGATCCGCCATAAAGCATACAGAGATGATCACGACCACCGGCAGACAGATGAGGTCGAGCGGGAGCCCCTTCTTCACGCCCCGCCAATCCATATAGAAGATGAGATCCAGAATAATCGGAAGCAGGAGGACGCTGATGACCAGGAAGAAGAGGAACCAGCCGTGCGATATCGTATCCGACGACACAAGGACAAGACTGCCGGCAAGAAGCGCGAGTGCCAGCGAGCCGGGAACTGTCACCGCCACCTTCACTGCCGGGTAGAGGAAGCGGAAGGCAAAGGCGCTGCCTGCGGATTCTGCCGGCCGTTTCTGTGCAGCCAGGAAGAAGAGAATAAGGCCGCCGGTCAGATAGAGAAGCAGCTTTACAACCCGGCCTGGCGTCGGAGCAGCCAAGGCAAAGGCCACGGGAGATACCTGGATCGCCATGGATGCCGTAATGCCCGGATCCGGGATATGAGGGAAGAATGCGGCACTAAGCCCCTCACAGATTGCAAGAACGACCGGGGCGATGACACCGAAGAAGGCTCCCATGCAGACACCGATGAAGGTGCGGCCGGAAATCAACTGGCCAAGCGATGCAAAGGTATAGGCAACGAGGAAGAGAAGCATATCGTAAAGCCCACGGACAAGGATGCTTCCGAATGTGCCTGCGTCCACCGTTCCGAGCCCTGTCGCAATGGCTGCTCCTGTCACATAGGTGATGAGGAATGGCATCAGCACGAGCACGGCGCCTGCGCACCAGGAAATGAGGGCCATCGTCTTCCGTTTGACGGCTGCCGCATTCCAGAAGTCGACAGCTTCCGTCCGGTGCAGGTAGTGAAATTCCGCCGCTGCCGCCGCAAAGGCCGCAATGACAATGATGACCAGAAGAAAAATCCGGTTGCCCTGTCTGTTGCAGAGAAAGATCTCGGCAATATCCGGCACCAGGCCGAAGCTGCCTCCTGTCGCCCGGCTCCGCAGCATATACTGATACGTCATCACCACATTGACCGGGTAGATGAAAAAGCCCGCAATCAGAATCATGAGGAAGAACCAGAAGCGGGACGTACAATTCTTCCGGAATAATTTTTTCACGGAAATCGGTTTCATATTATTCTCCTGCCTCCTCTCCGTCGGCAAACAGGTTCCGAAGGTCATAGCCGCCGGCCGCCGTCTCGGATATGAAGACCTCCTCGAGCGTCAGAGCCACGGGCTCGCAGTAGACAGGCTCGAACTCTGCAATCGTATTCATCACCTCATCGCGGTTTCCCCGGCAGACGAGGATATTCATGGAGCCCATAGATTCAGAGGACACGACATCGAGGCGCTTCGTAATATCTGCAAAATCCGCCGGATCCTTCAGAACGAACTGGACTTTCTGGATATTCGTCTTCAGGTCGTCAAGGCTCTGCTCGAGAAGGACCCCGCCCTTGTGGAGGAGGCCGACGGAACCACTGATATCCTCAATCTCCCGCATATTGTGGGAAGCGATGACCGGGACGATTTTCCGGTCGTAGACCACTTCCGCAATGGCTCCTTTCACGGTCTGCCGCATCACGGGGTCGAGACCGTCGAAGGTCTCGTCACAGAAAATGTAGCGGGCCCCGGAAGAAAGGGCGAGAAGGAGGGACAGCTGCCGCTTCATGCCTTTACTGAAGGTCCGTACCTTCCGCCTCCGGTCCAGGCCCAGCTTGTCGCAGAGTTTTTCGAAGCGCTCCTGCTCAAAAGCCGGGTGAAGGACCTCCCACAGCTTCGCCGCGGAATCCGGTGTCGCGTCGTTTTCGAAGAAGACATTGTCCGCGATGAAGCAGATCTGCTGCTTGATGGCGGTATTCTCCCAGACGTCCTCCCCATCGATGGTGATCCTTCCCTCGTCCGGCTTCAGAACGCCCGCCATCAGGCGAAGAAGGGTCGACTTGCCGGCCCCGTTCGTCCCGATAAGTCCGAAAATGTCCCCGTCTTCAATCGTCAGGGAGACATCGTTCAAGGCATGGATGTCATCAAACTTTTTCGATACGTGACTGATATCAATCATCGGCTTCCTCCCTGTACACTTCTGCGACTGCGTCCTTCACTTCCTTCTCTGTGAGTCCGACGGCTTTCCCGTCCCGGACCTTTCCCTTGAAGTCAGCAAGGAATGCCGCCTTTCTCTTTTCGGAAAGGGGCTCCGGGTCCGCCGCAAAGCTCCCCCTGCCCTTCACCGTGTAGACGTATCCGTCGCTCTCGAGAATGGCAAAGACCTTCTGCACCGTATTGGGATTGACCGAGAACTTCGCTGCCGTCTCGCGGATCGTCGGCATCTTCTGGTCAGGCTCAATCACTCCCGTGAGGATGAGCTTTTCAAAGGCATCCACCAACTGCTCGTAGATAGGGCGCGAATCGTGATAGTTGAGTTCCATAGCGCTGCCCTCCAACCTACCTTGGTGCGGCGTAAAGCGCCGCCCCAGGTTCAGACCGCCGGCAGGCATGCCTTCCGAC
>OMTX01000180.1 GCA_900314085.1 uncultured Lachnospiraceae bacterium
ACTACCGGACAGCAGATGACGGAACGACGATCGTCTCCGGCAAGTGTCCGATTATTGCACTGAAGGAGCTATCCCTGAAAGGGGACGGAACCACGAACTGGCGGCAGGCGGACGGGTATGAGAAGCTTGCTGATACCGTCGATTCCTGGAATCAGAACTCTTATGTGACCTTTAAGGGCTCTATGGATGAGGCAGAAGGCTATGCCAAAGAAGCCTATGGCACGGATCTTTGGACGGAAGGCATGTACTATGCTGACGAGACGACGGCCACGGTGACGCGGACGGATTCGGCTATCCTGTCTGTCTTCCTGATGGAATACTCATATGAGGGCGGCGCTCACCCGAGTACCATGTATTCTTCCGCAAACTTCGACAGTGAGACGGGAAACATCCTCTCCCTTTCCGATGTCGTGAAGGACATGGACGCTTTCGTCGAAACAGTGACTACGCAGCTCACGAAGGATTATCCGGACATCGAAGGCGACCTGATCAACGGCGCTCTGCCGGATGCGGTAAAGGATGCCCTGACGAATCCGGACTATGTTCCGTGCTTTACCCTTTCTTCAACAGGAATCAGCGTCGCATTCTCTGCCTATACCCTGACGAGCTACGCCTACGGGCCGGAATTCGTAGATCTGTCTTTTTCCGACTATCCGCAGCTTTTCAATGAAAAGTATGTGAAGGCAGATGATACATATTTCGCCCCGATTGAAGAGGGACCGACGGTCACGATTCCGACAGGCCAGCGCCTGTCCTGGTACCTGGAGACGGCCGTGACGAGCGACGGCATTGATGATCCAGCCAACTACAAGCTCCACATCACGGTGGACGGGCATGAGACGGAGTTCCCTGCAGAGCTTTCTTACAGCATCAAGGCCTACGGCCTCTTTAAGAATAATAAATACTACCTTTACTGTGACGCATTTTCGGATAATGACTTCCATTTCCTCACGATCTATGAGATCAGCGGAAACGGGGCAGCGTGCCTGACCGGAGACAATCCCTTGTCCCTGGGTTTTTATGACGTGACGCCGGTTGATCCCGAAAACTTCATCCTGCAGAACAGGTCGAGCGTTTTGGGAAGCGAGCAGGTCGGCCGCTATTATTCAGTTGGCTCCGACGGTCTGCCGAAAGCGAACGGCGATGTCTGGACCTTCATCATCACGGATGAAAACGGGGACCTGGCCAACCGGACACTGACAGCCAAGCGGGACGTGGACCTCGTGAAAGTGAAGGACGCTGCTGATTTTGATAGCGAGGGAGAGAAGACAACTGTTCCGACCGGCACGACCTTCATCCTTCTCACAACGAATGCCAATGATTCCGGCATTCTGAAGGCGGACGCTATCCTGAAGGCTTCTGACGGCACCTACTACCGCGTGACTGTGACGGCGGGCCCGGAAGAGAGTGGCTACGTCCATCTGATCGACGGGCAGGAAGACTACGAGGTCTTCGACGGCCTGATCCTGGCGGGGTGATTAGCCGCACGCGTTGCGTATTGCACAAAATTTTGAACATAGATTGAGGGCGGCGCCGAATGGCGCCGCCCTCTGTAAACAAGAAATGCTTCAAACGGCCGCAGCTTCCGTGCTGCGGCTTTTTTCAGTTGTCGAATGCAGTGCCAGATCCACCTGCTGCAAGGCACCTACTGCTCCTGTGCTTTCGCGCAGGAAGAAGCCGGACCGGCGCATCCGGCCTAAAACATTGATTCCGTCATCGGCTGTTTTCGTAAACTCCGTCGGTGCGGAGCCTAAGTTTATTGCGCCGACGTCTGCCTCTTTCAGGGAAATGAGCTTTTGATTTCCCTCTGCGTCAACAGTCATGATGCGAAGCTTAGAGAAAATATCGTCTGCCTCGTCAATCCACCCGTTGCCGTCACTGTCGTACTGCGCCAGATCTGCAAACCCGTTTCCGGATCGGGCACCGAAGAGTTCCAATCCGTTGTCAATCTTTCCATTATTATTCTGATCGAGAGCCAGAAAGCCGAAGCCTGCGGAGAGCTTCTGTACCTCTTCTTCTTTTCCGTCCCCGTCGATATCGAAGACGAAGGTCTGGTCGGAAATGGACGCATCTGCCGGGGCTTCTTCATTCGTCCGGATGACGAGAGGATCCTGCAGGATGGCCTGGCGGACACTCACGGCATCGTAGGATGCAGAGAAAGAGCGCGTCATGGCGATGTTCATATTGAAGGAGAGATTGCGGCCGTCTGCGGTCTGCACGGTACCGGTGGTGGAGAAGGATGTAGCTTCCTCTTCGCTATAGGTATAGCTTGCCGTCGTGACGTCAAAGGCGCAGGAATTTAGGAAATTATTTGCCCGGTCGCCGAGCGTTTCCCCGACCAGCCCGTCTTTCGTATTTCTGCTATATTGTTGTCCGAACAGGAGCTGCAGAATATAGCGGAGAATGGAGAACTTCATCCGGGTGGAAAAGTCGTCAAGGCTGAGTGTCCCGTCTGCCGAGGCAGACTTCTTCACGTCAGAAGCGTTTGCAGGATCTGTGCTGCCGGCCTTGACTTTTTCCTCCGTGTTTGCAGCTGCGGGATCCGCTGCCTCTGTTCCTGCAGGCTGTGGAGCAGCTGAATTGCCGGAGCCTGAAAGACCAGTCAGGTCATAGAGCAGGTTCCCACCCTTCGTGTAGTTGCCATAGGGCAGGGCGCTTTCGCCGGAATCTAAAAGTTCCCCTGCTCCTGAGCGCGCCCGGGCCTCAGCCATATTTTCATCGAAGGCGCGGACACGTATCTGTGTCATTGAAAGCTTTGCGCTCCTGGTGTACGTCCGCCGCGAATTCATGGAGACCGCGGCATTTTGAATGATCATACGCATTCCTCCCATTATTATTCATGAATAATGAAAAGCTTCTCATGCGCTTCGGCCTCCTTTCCTGAAACGCAAACGGACGGGTGGCAAAGGAAATCCGTATCCTTTCCGCACCCGTCCGTGGTGAGTCAAGTATCTTCAGGTCGTACCTGTTCATAGTATTTATCGACGCCCCGGGAAAAATCTTTACCGCCTTTTTTGCTTGCCTGTTAAATCGATACAATCAAGTGCAATTTTGCATGCGCAAAGGCAGAAAATGAGCGGGCCTCCGAAAAGAGGAAAAAACCGTTTGCCTGTTAAATCGATACAATCAAATACAATTTCACCCGCTCAAAGGCAGAAAATAAGCCTGCTTCAGGAAACTGAAAAACAGGCGTTGACAGGCAAATCAATGCAATCAAATACAATTTTTCGCGCACAAACGCAGGAAATAAGCTTATTTCAGGAAATCGCAAAAACGGGTTTACCTGTCAAACCTATAGCCCCGGTTCTTCGATATTGTTCTTTCCCTCCAGTGCAGCTGCCCGCCGGCGGAAGTCCTCCGCGGTTTTGTATACCCAGGGGTGGTCAAGGGATTCGACGATGTCAGCAAGGGCCCGGAGCTTTGCGGCATTTCCCTGCCCCTCGTATATGTCTGCGAGGAGGGTGTAGTTCGACCGCATATCCGTTTTTTCGTTCGCGCCGAATGCAAGCACTGTCTCCGCCCCGTCTGTGTGGCCTTCCTCCAGCAGGGCCTTGGCGTAGTCGACGAGGAGGACCGTCACCCGGTCGAAGTCATCGGCGATGTTCTGCATGGTCTTGATGTTGGCGGCTCCGTAGGTCAGGCGGAGTTCGGTATTCGTCTTTCCGGTCAGATTCAGGAGGCGGTGGGTGGCGAGCGTTTTCAGCTCGTCTTCGATCATCGCTGCCTCCTCGCTTTCGCAAAGGCCGAGTGGAAATTTGTCAAGGGGAATGGTAATATAGGGCAGACTGTCCAGATTGACGGACGGCGCCACGGCGGCCTCTCTTTCCCGGTCCCAGAAGGACTGCATGTCCCCTTTCTGTTTTTTTGAAACGGATCTGAGGCGGACAACCAGAAGAATCGCCAGAATGATGGCGATGATGACGGTCGGATAGGGAATGATGAAAGCAGCGTACAAGGTGAAAAGCCTTTCAAAGGAGCATGAAAATAATGTATAAACGGTCAAAGAAAACACGGATAGCGGCGGGAGTCATCGTAGTCGTCCTTGCCGTAGCGATGGTGCTGACTCTCGTCCTTCCGATGGTGCTGTAAATCTTGCCATGAGGTGGCCTTTGTCCTGATGACGGAGCCCTGATGACGGTTTCCGTTTTTCCGGCGCCAAGTGATGACAACCACCGGGGTTTTCAATCATCGCTTATTATAAACAAAATACGCGGTTTTTTGGGAACTTATTTCGTAGATAGTGATATTTGGACGAACTGCCGACGTGTGTTAGAATGGCACAGATTGGGACTGCCTCCGGATGCGCATAACCCGAAGGACTTCCCGGCAGTCACAGGTCTTTTTCACGTTTTGAGGATATTCGGATGAAATATTATTCTTGGAAAAAATTTCTGGCCACCGTCCTGTCTGCGGGATTGCTTGCTGCAGGACTTCCCGGTGCAGCCTTTGCAGAAGCCGCCGGTGGAACTGCAGGAAGCGGCAATGCGAATGAAAATGCGGCAGCGGCCGCGGAAGGCGCAGAAACGGCGCGTGATGCGGCTTCTGATGGAGCTGCTGCTTCCCTGACTTCCGCTGAGGTTCCGGGAACGATAGCAGGAGGCGTCACGATTGAGGGCACAGATGTTTCCGGTATGGATTTCGATCAGGCGAAGGAAGCAGCCGAGCAGTACGCGGCGCAGTTTGCCGGTGTGAATTTCACCGTGAAGGCGGGCAGCCTTTCCGTCAATGCCACGGGAACGGACTTCGGCATCGGGGCGAAGGCGGACGAGGTCTGCCGCCTGGCTGTTCAGTATGGAAAAACGGGCAATCCCCTGGAACGCTACATTGCAGGCAAGCGGTGCGACGCCGGGGCTGCAGTTGACTTCTCCATTCCCCTGGTGGCGGATACGGCAGCCGTTTCTTCCTTTCTGACGGCAAATGAGAGTGCCCTTTCCGAAGGGGTTGTCAACAACGGCTTGAAGCGGGAGAACGGCCAGTTCGTCTTTGTCGCAGGAAAGCCCGGCGTCGGCATTGATGTCGCAGCTTCCGCGGCAAAGATCACGGATTTCATCGACTCCTCCTGGGACGGGGGCGATGCGTCGATTGAACTCGACACCGAGGTTCGGCAGCCGGAGGGAGACGAGGAGCAGCTGAAAGCCATTCAGGACAAGCTCGGAAGTTTTACGACGGACTACTCCACCTCCGGAGCCGGCCGCAAGCAGAACATCAAGGTGGCGACCGGAAATATCAACGGCACCGTCATCTATCCCGGGGAAACCTTCTCCACATCGGGAACCATGAAGTCACGGACACTTGAGAACGGCTATGCCATTGCAGCGGCCTATGAAAACGGAACGACTGTTGATTCTGTCGGCGGCGGTGTCTGCCAGGTTTCCTCCACTCTTTACAATGCAGTCATCCGGGCGGAGCTTGAAATTGTAGAGCGGTCGCCCCATTCCATGAAGGTGGCCTATGTCCAGCCTTCTGACGACGCTGCCATTGCGGACGGCCTTAAGGATTTCAAATTCCGTAACAGCCTGGACAACCCCGTCTATATCGAGGGCATTACCACGGGCTCGACGGTTACCTTCACCATCTATGGCAAGGAGACGCGGCCTTCTAACCGCAGCATTTCCTTTGAAAGCGAGATCCTGGAGACGACGGATCCCGGCAATGTTTTCAATCTTGACGCCACACTGGCCGCAGGGACGGTGACGCGGACGTCAGCTGCCCATCAGGGACTGAAGGCCCGCCTGTGGAAGATTGTTACGGTGGATGGCAAGCAGACGAGCCGTGATGTCTTCAATACGTCTTCCTACAAGATGACGAACAACATCTATTCCGTCGGAACGCAGGGCGCTACGGCGGAAGGCCTGGCCGCCATTAATGCAGCAATCGCCACAGGTGACGTTGCTGCCGTGAAGGCAGCGGCAGCAGGAGCGACAGCGCCGGCTGCGCTGTCAACTCCGGAAACACCGGCCAGCCCTGAGACGCCGGCGACACCGGCTGCACCGGAAACGCCGGCAGAGACGCCGGCAGCCGGGACGACACCCGCCAACTGAGAAGCTGCGGCGGATGTACCTTCCTGCTTGAAGCCGTTTTGCCTGTTTCGGATTCATGCGGCAGAGCAGGTTTATGAACAGTAGGAATTCCTTGTTGGCTGACATATTTTTGTTAGGAATAGCATATGGAACTTAGTGCCGGAAAAATTCCGGAGAGCCTTCTGGCCAGGGCAGTTGTCGGAAAGATAGAGGTCAAAAGACCTGAGGTCCTGGTTGGCAGCAGCATCGGTGAGGACTGTGCAGTCCTTGCGCAGAATTCGGACGATGTTTACGTCCTGTCGACGGATCCCATCACGGCTGCGGAGAAAAATACGGGCTCCCTGGCAGTTCTTGTCACGGCAAACGATCTTGCCAGCGCGGGGGCGGAACCGGTGGGAATCCTCCTCACGGTTCTCCTGCCGGAGGGCAGCACGGATGAAGCCCTGTCCGGTCTCATGGATGAAGTGGCTGGCAAGTGCAGTGAACTGAATATTCAGATTGTGGGCGGCCATACAGAGGTCACGGATGTTGTGAAAAAGCCCCTTCTCTCTGTGACAGGAGTGGGCAGATGCCTCCGGGACCGCGTCATTACGACAGGCGGAGCAAAGCCCGGCATGGACTTAATCGTCACAAAGGCTGTCGGTCTGGAGGGAACCTCCATCATTGCTTCGGAACACCGTGAAGAACTGCGGACGAGACTTCCGGAGGAACTCATTGACCGGGCGGCAGGCTTCCTTTCCGAAATCTCCGTCGTTGAGGACGGGCTGACGGCGGCCGCCGCCGGGGCGGCCGCCATGCACGACGTCACGGAGGGCGGCATTTACGGAGCCCTTTGGGAAATGGCAGAGGCCTCCGGCGTCGGGCTCGACTGCACGCTGGAGAAAATCCCCATCCGGCAGGAGACCGTGGAAATCTGCGAGTTCTTCGGCCTCAATCCCTACCGCCTGATTTCCTCCGGATCCATGCTGATTGCAGCGAAGGACGGGAACGGAGTCGTGGAAGCCCTGAAGGGGAAAGGCATTGCTGCTGCCTGCATCGGGCGGACGACGGCCGGGAAAGACCGTGTCATTCACTACGGAGAGGACAATACCCGCTTCCTCACCCCGCCGGACATTGACGAACTGCACAGAGTGCCGGTGAAATGAGTGT
The DNA here is from genome assembly GCA_900314085.1 of uncultured Lachnospiraceae bacterium. Classification (GTDB taxonomy): domain Bacteria; phylum Bacillota; class Clostridia; order Lachnospirales; family Lachnospiraceae; genus RUG306. Next base: position 7,170 of record OMTX01000180.1, read on the forward strand.
GTCGGCTGAGGCTTGCCGGAAGTTTCAGGTACCGGATATTCCGGCGCAAGCGGTGATTGGCAGAGAAACATGCGGCAGACGGGTGGAATTCCGTCCTGCGCGGTGGTTCTATATTAGTCATAATATATGGAGAAAGAGATGAGAGAAAAGATACTGCAGGTCCTTGAAAAGGACGCGCGCGTTGACACGGAAGAGCTGGCCATCCGCATCGGGGAGGATCCGGACGCGGTCGCTGCCGAGATCACAGCCATGGAGAAGGAAAATATCATCTCCGGCTACAATACGATGATCAACTGGGAGAAGGCCGGTGTCGAGAAGGTCACGGCGATGATCGAGGTAAGTGTCACCCCTCAGCGGGGAATGGGCTTTGACGCCATCGCACGGAAAATCTACCAGTACCCGGAGGTCGATTCCGTCTCCCTGATTTCCGGTTCCTGCGACCTCATGGTGACGATTGAGGGAACGACGCTGAAACAGGTCGCATCCTTCGTTTCCGAGAAACTTTCCCTCATGGACTCCGTCATCCAGACGAAGACGAATTTCATCCTCAAGCGCTACAAGGATCACGGCATCGTGATGGCGGAAACAAAGAAGGATGAAAGGATTCCGATGTCATGAGAGATCCGCTGTCAAAAACGATTGTAAAGATCCAGCCCTCCGGCATCCGCAAGTTCTTCGACATCGTCGGCACCATGGAGGACGCCATTTCCCTGGGCGTTGGCGAGCCTGACTTCGATACCCCCTGGCGTATCCGCGACGAAGGCATCTATTCCCTCGAACAGGGGCGGACCTTCTATACGTCAAATACCGGACTGATTCAGCTGCGGGAGGAAATATCCCGCTATGTAGCACGCAAGTATGATGTCGACTATGATCCCAAGTCCGAGATCATGGTGACGATCGGCGGCAGCGAGGCCATTGATGATGCCCTCCGCGCCATGCTGGATCCCGGGGACGAAGTCATCATTCCCCAGCCTTCCTACGTTTCCTACGAACCCTGTACCGTGCTGGCCGGCGGGAAGCCTGTCTTTCTTCCCCTGCAGGAAAAGAATGAGTTCCGTCTGACGGCAGAGGAGCTCGAAAACGCCATTACGGAAAAGACAAAGGTTCTGATCCTGCCCTATCCCAACAATCCGACGGGAGCCGTGATGAGGCGGTCGGATCTCGAAGCTGTTGCAGACGTTGTCAGAAAGCACGATATCTTTGTCCTGACGGATGAAATCTATTCGGAACTCTGCTATCTGGACGATTACTGCACCATCGCCTCCCTTCCCGGAATGAAGGAGAGAACCGTCTACATCAACGGCTTCTCCAAGGCCTTTGCCATGACGGGCTGGAGACTTGGCTATGCCTGCGCACCGGCTGCGATCCTCAAGCAGATGCTGAAGATCCACCAGTTTGCCATCATGTGCGCACCGACGACTTCCCAGTATGCTGCCATCGTGGCACTCAAATCCTGCGACGCTGAAGTCGCAGAGATGAAGGAAGAGTACAATGAGCGCCGCCGCTACCTAGTCCATCGCTTTAAGGAAATGGGAATACAGTGCTTCGAGCCCTTCGGCGCCTTCTATATCTTCCCGTCCATTAAGGAATTCGGCCTGACAAGTGATGAGTTCGCAACGAAGCTCCTTCAGGAAAAACGGGTGGCTGTCGTTCCCGGCACGGCTTTCGGAGCCTCGGGAGAGGGCTTTGTCCGCATATCCTATGCGTATTCGCTGGAGAAACTCAAGGAAGCCCTGAGTCGAATCGAAGAATTCATCACGGAGCTCAGAGCAAATACTTCAAAGAAATAATCCGGCTATAGGCGGCGATAGGCTGCTGAAAGCGGGATTATTGATAGACACGCAATGCGTGCATACTTCATAAGACAGCAAAATTAAGGCACCGGACTTCAAACGGAGCCGGAAGCCGGGAGAGAATTGTTTTATGACAGAGCAGAATAATATTGCAGCAGGAGGCAACGCTGTGTCTACGAATGCTGCAAGCAATTTTCAGAATATCATTTCAGGAAAGCAGCTGGTCTGCGAGTATTTCCGCCGGGACGAAAACGGCAATGTCGAGTCCATCGACACCGCAATCGACCACGTCGACATCGAGGTGGCCCGGGGAAAATTCGTAGGCATCATCGGTCACAACGGCTGCGGCAAATCCACTCTTGCAAAAAATATAAATGCCCTGCTGACGCCTTCCGAAGGGGTACTGACGGTCTGCGGCATGGATACGGCAAAGGAAGAAAACCGCCTTCCGATCCGCCGCCGCGCCGGGATGATCTTTCAGAACCCGGACAACCAGATCATCTCGTCGGTGGTGGAAGAGGATGCGGCCTTTGGACCGGAAAACCTCGGTGTTCCGACAGATGAAATCCGAAAGCGCGTGAAGAATGCCCTTACATCTGTCGGCATGTGGGAAAAGCGAAAGGCTTCGCCCAATCACCTCTCGGGCGGGCAGAAGCAGCGAGTTGCAATTGCCGGTGTCATGGCCATGGAGCCCGAGTGCATCATCTTTGACGAGGCGACGGCCATGCTGGATCCGGAAGGACGACGGGATGTGCTTTCTGTGGCGCAGACGCTTAACCGCGAGCGCGGTGTCACGATCCTCTGGATCACCCACTATATGGAAGAACTCGTTGAAGCGGATTACCTCTATGCCATGGACAAGGGAAAGGTCGTTATGCAGGGAACCCCGAGGGAGGTCTTCGCGGACACGGAAGGCATCCGGAAACACCATCTGGCCCTGCCCCAGATTACCCTTCTTGCGGAAAAACTGCGCGAGGACGGCGTTGACCTGCCGCCGGCGGTACTGACGGAAGAAGAGCTGCTTGACGGCCTGATGAAAGTTCGCTGAAGGGTGGCAAACCAGAGGAAATGCCGATTTCGGCCCTGATAGTTTCCAATGAGCGGCATCTTTTGATAGCACGCATTGCGTACCAATATTCTTGAGGATTTTCTTATGGGATTCATATTGGATCATCTCTCATATACCTACCAGCCGGGGACGGCCTACGAGGTGCATGCCATCGACGACATCTCCCTGAAGATTGACGATGGGGAATTCATCGGCCTGATCGGCCATACGGGTTCCGGCAAGTCAACGCTGGTGCAGCACCTGAATGGCCTGCTCAAGGCGACAAGCGGCACCATCTACTACAACGGGCAGGACATCTACGACAAAGATTATTCTCTGCATGACCTCCGCATGGAGGTCGGCATGGTCTTTCAATACCCGGAAAACCAGCTCTTCGAAGAGACCGTGATGAAGGACGTGATGTTCGGACCGAAAAATCAGGGGCTCGATGAAAAGGAGGCGACGCTCCGCACCTATGACGCCCTGCGGAAGGTCCACTTCCCGGAGGACTCCTTCGACCAGTCCCCCTTTGCCCTGTCCGGCGGCGAACAGCGGCGGGCGGCGATAGCCGGCGTCCTTGCGATGAAACCGAATACCCTGATCCTCGACGAACCGACGGCCGGCCTTGATCCCCAGGGGCGGGACGAGCTCTTCGCCCTCCTTCGCGAGCTTCACGACAATTCGGGAATCACGGTCATCATTGTTTCCCATTCGATGGAGGACGTGGCGGAGTACGTGGGACGCATTCTCGTAATGAACGACGGCCATGTGGCCTTTGATGGAACGCCCCACGAGGTCTTCTCCCACGGGAAGGAGCTGTCGGAACTGTCCCTGTCCGTGCCGGCGGTGACGACCTTCACGGAGCACCTGATCGGGCACGGTTTCTTTCATGATGATAATATAAAACCTGCTGTCACCGTCGAAGAGGCGGAAGGGCGGATCCTTGCTGAACTGGGGAGGCGGTCATGAGGAGGCAGATTTTCAGGCAGGGCTTTCGGCCGTCTGTTGAAAAATTACAGCAGGGCATGAAACGAATGGTTTTGTTTTCTATAGACGGGGAAAGGAGGAAAAACGGTGTTCCGTGATATTACCCTCGGACAATATTATCCTGCGGAAAGCATCATCCACGAGCTGGATCCCCGGGTGAAGCTGCTCGGAACCCTGGTCTGGATCATCGGCCTTTTCGTCATGGACAATATCCCCTCCTTCATCTTTGTGACGGCCTGCCTGATCGGCATCATTGTCCTTTCGAATGTGCCTTTTTCCTTCATGGCGCGCGGACTCCGGTCCATCATGGTTCTCGTCCTCATCGCGGCCATCTTCAACCTCTTTTTCACGCCGGGTACCCCGGTCTTCAAGTGGAAGGCGATTGAGATCACGGACGCCGGCATCTACAACGCGGTCATCATGATGGTCCGCATGTTTTACCTCATCATCGGAACGTCAATCATGACGCTGACGACGACGCCCAACAACCTGACGGACGGGCTCGAGACCGCTCTCGCCCCCCTTTCCGTCCTCCACGTGCCCGTGCATGAGATTGCGATGATGATGTCGATCGCCCTGCGCTTCATTCCCATCCTCATCGAGGAAACGAACAAGATCATGAAGGCGCAGATGGCGCGTGGCGCGGACTTTGAAAGCGGCAATATCATAACGAAGGCAAAAAATATGATTCCCCTCCTCGTTCCCCTCTTCGTGTCCGCCTTCCGCCGGGCGAATGATCTGGCATTGGCGATGGAGGCCCGCTGCTACAGCGGTGGTGACGGACGGACGAAGATGAATCCCCTTCGCTACAAGGGCTATGACTTCTGGGCTTATATCGCCCTTGGCATCTTCCTCGCCGGCGTCATCGTCCTGAAGGTGGTCTTCTGATGCGGGTGCTGCTGACGGTGGCCTACGACGGAACGTCCTACGCGGGAAGCCAGATCCAGGACAACGGGGTGACCATCGAGGGCGTCCTCCTTTCTGAACTGACGCACGTCCTTCATGAGAATAATATAAAGCTCCTCGGCGCCTCCCGGACGGATGCGGGGGTCCACGCCCTCGGCAACGTCTGGGCCTTTGATACGGAGACGACCATTCCTGCGGAAAAGATTTCCTATGCCTTGAACCGCGGTCTGCCGGACGATATTGTCGTTCAGTCTTCCCGGGAGATTCCGGCGGACTTTCATCCCCGCTATACGAAGACATCGAAGACATACCGCTATCGGATCCTGAACCGGACCTTCCCGGATCCCCTGCGGAGTAGGTATACGCACTGCGTCTACGGCAACCTTGACGTGGCCGCCATGCAGGAAGCTGCGGATTTCCTTGTTGGGGAGCACGATTTCACCTCCTTTGCCTCCATACACAGCCAGACGGATTCCTTCGTGCGGACGATCTACAGCATCCGAGTCTTCCGGACGGGAATGCCGTCCTTTGGCTTTTTCCTGAAGGGGCGGGATGTCGGCGGGCAAGAGGCGAATGACGCCATTGAGTCGGCTGCCTCTTTACCGAATTCTTACGAATCCGCTCCCTTTGGCGACGAGGTCGACATTGAAGTTTGTGGAAACGGCTTCCTCTACAATATGGTCCGCATCATCGCAGGGACACTCATCAATGTGGGACTTGGACGGACAGCGGTTTCTGAGATCCCGGTCATCCTCGAAAAATGCGACCGGGAGGCGGCGGGGCCTACAGCTCCGGCCAAGGGCCTGACCCTGGTGGAAATTAAATATGACGAATTGCGATAGCACGCATTGCGTATCGTTTTTGCAGTTGCCCCGAATGATGCAGAATTTACTGCTTCTGCAGGATTTTTTCCTTGACTCGGGGACAGCACCATATTATAATAGACAGGCTTGCGAAATCTGCCTGTATTTCCAATAGCCCCGGAAATGCAGATGGAGCGCGGGCTTCATGTTTACGGCAGCGCCGGAATTTCGGACATTTTTTCCGGAGGCACCACAGACATTTGTAGTTTTTAGCACTGGCACTTCATCCGGCTGCGGAATTCTCACCCGCTTTCCGATGAAAAGGCCACGCGCGGAAAAGACCATGCGGTCTTTCCGATTTGGAGGATATTATGAAGACTTATATGCCGAATCCGGCCGAGGTCGAGAGAAAGTGGTATGTAGTTGATGCCGAAGGACAGACTCTCGGACGTCTCGCCAGCGAAGTTGCAAACGTACTTCGCGGAAAGAACAAGCCGGTTTTCACTCCTCACGAGGATATGGGTGACTACGTCATCGTAATCAACGCTGAGAAGATCGCAGTGACCGGAAAGAAAATGGAGCAGAAGCACTATTACAGCCATTCCGACTATGTCGGCGGTCTCAAGGACACGACTCTCAAGGATATGCTGGATCGTCATCCCGAGCGCGTCATCGAGCACGCTGTTCGCGGAATGCTTCCCCACGGAGCACTTGGCAACACGATGTACAAGAAACTCTTCGTATACGCAGGACCTGAGCACAAGCATGAGGCTCAGAAGCCCGAAGTGCTTACGTTTTAAGGCAGGGAGGTAAAAAATGGCTAAGTCTGCTAAGTATTATGGAACCGGCCGGAGAAAGTCCTCTGTTGCACGTGTCTATGTAACACCCGGCACCGGCAAGATCACGATCAACAAGCGCGATATCGATGAGTACCTCGGCCTCGAGACCTTGAAGCTCATCGTTCGTCAGCCCTTCGCCGTTACCGGCACAGAGGGCAAGTTCGACGTCACCTGCACTGTCAAGGGCGGCGGCACCACCGGCCAGGCCGGCGCTATCCGCCACGGTATTTCCCGTGCCCTTCTCACGGTTGATGAAGAGTACCGTCCGGCTCTCAAGGCCGCAGGTCTTCTGACACGTGATCCTCGTATGAAGGAGCGGAAGAAGTACGGTCTCAAAGCCGCACGCCGTGCACCGCAGTTCTCTAAGAGATAAAAATGCCCCACATTGGTTTTTTCTGTACCCCAAGGCATACTTGCCGTGGGGTATTTTTATCGCTGTAGCCGGCGGTCCCTTCCGGCCGCTTTAGCGGCCTACAGGGCCGCGGCTACGGGAGTGCCACTGGCACTCCCGTTAACGCCGCTACAGTTCTCTAAGAGATAAGAAAAGGCCCCTCAAAGGTCTATGTAAGGCTCCCCGGTTCTGCCGAGGGGCCTTTTCTTTTTGCAGGCATTGCGACGCGGCATATATCATGATATACTACAAGCAAAGGAGGCAATCGCTATGGATGGAATGCCTGTTACAACAAAAGCTTTTATGTCTGGCAGGAGCCAGGCAGTGCGTATTCCAAAAGAATATCGTTTTCCGCAGAATGACGAAGAACTGTATATCAACAAAGTCGGTGATGCTGTCATTCTGATTCCACGGGAATCAATCAAAGCTACTTTTCTGCAGGGACTTCATATGGTGACGGATGATTTTCTGGCTGATGGCCGGCCGGAAGAACTGCCGAATGTGAGGGAAGATCTCTGATATGTATATGCTGGACACCAATATCATCATATTTTCTCTCCGTCATCCGGATTCATCCAGTGCCTCGACTCTGGCTGATCATGTGGGAAAGGATGTCTGCATCTCTGCTGTCACCTACGCGGAATTGGTCTATGGAATAGAAAACAGTTCGAGACCGGAGCAGAATCGGACGGCCATTCGGATGATTCTTTCCGGAATCCGGATTTTTTCTTTTGACATGGAGGCAGCAGAAGAGTTTGGCTGTCTTCTTGCAGAACTGAAGAAAACAGGGTGTTATCAGCCGGGGCATGACCGTGACCGGATGATTGCTGCACATGCAAGGGCCAGAGGAGATACTCTGGTGACGGACAATATCAAAGACTTTCAGGATGTCTCCGGCCTGTCGGTTGTTACCTGGAGGGTATCCGGGGATTTGTAGTCAGTTCAGAAGCTCGCCTCACTGATGTCCGTGAAGGGGATGGTGAGGACGGCGCTATCCGTGCAGTCGTAGTCGGAACTGCCTTCAAAGAGGCTGCTGACAGAAAGCAGGATGGCCCGCTTGTCGGGCGTGAAGCCCTTCACTTCCCCGTCGGCGTAGGCATAGCGGTCTTTGTCGTAATAGGTCACATAGATATAGTCTCCGGGACGGAGCTCCGCGAAGAAGCGGTTCAGAAGCTCCAGCTGGTCCTCGGAGAGATCCTTCTTCGGAATCACTAGTCTTTCTTTTTTCTGAAGCTCCGAGTAGAGCCCCTTCAGGGCGTCGTAGGGAGCGAAAATCTTTGCCCGTTCGGCTTTCATAAAAATCACACACCTTTACATTTTCTAAGCCTTGTGTCCGCCGATCTGTCCGTTCCGCTCGACGGTCGTCCCGCAGTCGAGGAGATCCATTCCTTTGAGAACAGCATTTTTTCCGAAGCGGTCTTTGAGGCCGTTCACATCCTCCTGCAGCCGGTGGTCCTTTGACGACGTCTCCCGGTCGAGGAAGAGGGAGAGCTGGACCAGGGATTCCGGGCGGACGTTTTCAAAGGAGATGCCGACCCGGCGGATGTAGAGGCCGGGGATGACACGCGCCCGGTAGATCTGCACCAGGGCTTCCGTCAGCAGGCGGCGGGAGTCTGTCGCAGCCGGAAGAGTGGCGGATCCGGAGGCGTAGTGGCCGATTGTCTGCCCACCCAAATAAAAAAAATCTCCGCCCGTCTTCTCTGCCGCTTTCCGTCCCTGCTCCGGTGTATAGGTTTTCAGTCCGCCGGTGAAGTCCTCTGCATAGCCTACATACAGGGTGACAGCATCCGTCACCAGCTCCTGGTCCGTGAGGTCAAGGGAGAGGAGGTCCGTCATCTCCTTCAATACGACAAGGGCTTCTTCATACGTATAGTCCCGGAGCAGAACCTGATTCGAGGACAGGGAGTGGACAGGGCTCCGATAGGCCTTGATATCCGCCATGGTCGTCGGTTCCCGGCCGGAGGCATGGTCGATGAGGTAGTCGGCGTTCCGCCCCAGAAGGCGGTAGAGGCGGGCCGGATCCGTCTGGCGGATGTCTGCCATGGTAAAGATCCCTATGCCATTGAGCCGCCGCTCCGTTCCCCTGCCGATCATCCAGAAGTCGCGGAGGGGCATATGGGTGCCCAAATCCCGGCAATAGGATTCTTCGGTAAATTCCGCCCGGAAAGTGGGGCTGTGCTTTGCGACCATGTCCATGGCGACCTTTGCGAGATAGAGATTCGTCCCCATGCCGCAGGTGGAGGTAATGCCGGTCGTTTCCCTGATGTCATCCTGGATGGTCTGCGTGAGGCGGCGGATGTCCGGCCCGTAGAGGGAAGCGTAGGGGGCTCCGTCGAAGAAGGCTTCGTCCACGGAGTAGACGTGGATGTCTTCCGGTGCGATGTACTTCAGGTAGATCTCATAAATCCGGGCGGAGTAGTCTATGTAGAGCTGCATCCGGGGAACCGCCTTGATGTACTTCAGATTTTTCGGTATCTCAAAGACTCGGCAGCGGTTTTTCACGCCGAGGGCTTTCATGTGGGGAGAGACAGCCAGACAGATGGTTCCGTCTCCCCGGGACGGATCCGCCACGACCAGGTCTGTCGTCAGCGGATCCAGGTGCCGCTCCGCGCATTCGACCGAGGCATAGAAGGACTTGAGGTCGATGCAGAAGTAGCGGAGAGGGGCTTTGGAATCAGCCATCACGTGCCTCCGGTCCGTGTTTTGCAAAAGGAAGGAAACCGAAACTTTGTTCGGTAGACGTACTATACCACCGTATGCGACAAAATGCAAACTTTTGTTCGAGAAAAAGCATATTTAATACAATCTTGTGGAAATGCGGGATTTATGTGACTCCCGGCATATGGCCGAAGATTGCTGCCGGTTTGCGGCCTGAGCGAATGTGTCTCCTCGCCCGACTGTCCGGGGGCTGCAGCAATGGCGATTTAAATTATTCGTATAAAAAATATAAAAAGATTTTTCCTTTAAGACTCTTTTAAGGTTCCTCCTGTATATTCTCATCATCGAAAGAAAAAACACTTCACCGCAGGGCGGCGCAGCAGATGTTTCAGAGCGGGCTGCGCCGGGCGGATGAACCGGATTTGGAAAGGGAGGTACCGATTATGAGTACATTCTTCAGCGGAATTTTTGATACAACAGCTACAGCAAGCATCAGCGTTTCGAGCTTTCTCCTCGCGGTCTTCACGGCAATTGCCATCGGCATTGGCCTCGCCATCGTCTACAGCTACCGCGAGAAGACGACAAAGAGCTTTCTCCTCTGCCTGGCGATGCTGCCGGCCATCGTCGCCGTCGTCATCATGATGGTGAACGGGAATGTCGGAGCCGGGGTTGCCGTGGCAGGCGCCTTCTCCCTCGTCCGCTTCCGGTCCGTACCCGGGACGGCGAAGGAAATCGCGGCAATCTTTCTGGCCATGGGGACCGGCCTCATCTGCGGGATGGGTTACCTGGGATACGCGATTCTCTTCGCAGCCATCCTCGCAGCCGGGATGTTTATCTTCACGGCTGCGACGGCCGGCAAGGCGGACCGCTATCTCACCATTACGGTTCCCGAGGACCTCGATTACAGCGGCGCCTTTGAAGACATCTTCGCAAACTACCTGATGAACTGGGAAGCTGTCAACGTCAAGACTACGAATATGGGATCCCTCTTCAAGCTCAAATACCGGATCAAGATGAAGAACGCCGCCGACGAGAAGCGTTTCATCGACGACCTCCGCGCGAAAAACGGAAACCTGGAAGTCGCGATAGCGGCAGCGGACAACTCATTAGTTATGTAAAAGAAAGGAGCAGCGCCATGAGTGAATATATGAATAATATAAATCCCGAAATGAATATGAATCAAAGCGCGGATCAGACAGTTGTCGATACGACAGCGACAGAGATGAATAGCAATGCTTCCTATGCAAACAACGCGAATGCCCAGGGCAATCCGTATGCAGGCCCTCAGGGCAATCCCTGCACAAATGCGAATGAGGCGCAGCCTCCGCGGAAGCACAGAAACCTGAAGGCGGCCGCATGTGTAGCCGTTGCGGTATGCGTGGCAGCAGCTCTTACCATCACCGGTGTCGCAACAAACGGCTTCGGCCTGGTGAAAGGCACGACAAATACCGCATCGACTTCCTCCGGCAGCACCTCCGGATCGCCCTCCGGAACCAATACCGTGAAGGCGGCATCCGCAAGCGCGACGGACATTTCCGAGACATCCTCCCTCGATGTAAGCGACATGTTTACGGACCGGGACCTTGAGCAGACCTGGGACGAGTCGGAGGCGGAGACCATCGACCTGGCGGACGGCGCATCTTCTACAAAAGCATCCGGCGTGACGATTGAAGGCGATACGATCACCATCACGGAAGAAGGCGTCTACGTCCTTTCCGGATCGCTCAGTGACGGGCAGATCATCGTTGACTGCGCTGACGAGGATGCAAAGGTGCAGCTGGTATTAAACGGTGTCACCATCACGAACGACAGCAGTGCGGCGATCTACGTCAAGTCTGCTGACAAGACCTTCATTACGACGGCGAAGGGCACGACAAACACCCTCTCCATGACCGGCACTTCCTATGAGGCAATTGATGAGAATAATATCGATGCCGTCATCTTTGCCAAAGACGATATCACCCTGAACGGCGAAGGTACTCTGAACGTCACCGGCGCGACCGGCCACGGCATCGTCTGCAAGGACGACCTCAAGGTGACGGGTGGTACGATAAATATTACTTCCCCTGACCACGCCCTGAATGGCAAGGACTCCGTCCGCATCGCCGACGGAATCCTCAACCTCAAGACGACAGAAGAGGACGGCGACGGCATCCATAGCGGAAATGACGAGGACTCTACAAAGGGCTGGATCTACATCGCAGGCGGAAATATCACGATTGCGGCACAGGACGACGGCATCCACTCTGACACGGAAGTCCGGATTGACGGCGGAACCATTGACGTCAGCGAGAGCTACGAAGGCATTGAAGGTGAGATCATCAATGTCGTGGACGGCGCCATCAATGTGGTTTCTTCCGACGACGGCTTCAACGCAGCCGGCGGCAGTACGACGGAAGCCTCGGACGGCAGGGCATCGCAGACAGCTGCAGAGGCAGGCGACAGTACCGGCGCAGTCACCATGATGAGCACGGATTCCTCAGCTGCTGTGGCAACAGCAATGGATACGCAGTCTTCTGATACGGATGCCACAAGCAGCGCGACTGTTACGACAGACTCCATGGATTCAGCCAGAGGCGGCTTCGGCGGCGGTCGCGGCGGTATGGGCGGCGGCATGATGGACGTCGATGAGAATGCAGGCCTCTACTTCTACGGCGGCACCACGACAGTGGATGCCGGCGGAGACGGTCTCGACAGCAACGGCGTTCTCGTCGTAAACGGCGGTACAATCTACGTCTCCGGCCCCACAAACTCCGGCAACGGGGCGCTTGACTATGGCACATCGGCTGTCATCAACGGCGGTACGGTCATCGCAGCAGGGGCAGCAGGAATGGACGAGACCTTCGGATCTGACTCCACCCAGGGCGTCATCCGGGTACAGACTTCTTCGACAGTGACCGGTGAGGTTCAGCTCCTTGATGCAGATGGAAATGTGCTCTGCTCCTACACCCCGACCAAGCAGTATTCTTCCGTCGTCATCTCGACGGCCGGAATTGCGGACGGCGCTACCTATACAGTAAAGACCGGTTCTGAATCCACATCCGTCACCATGGACGGCCTGATTTACGGCGAGTCAAGCGGTATGGGCGGCTTCGGCGGCGGCATGCAAGGAGGGATGGGCGGCAAAGGCCAGCGGCCGGATATGAATTCGGGCTCCTCTGACAGCAATTCTTCCGACGGCAGCAGCGACAGCAATTCCGGCTTCGGCGGAAAGGGCGGAATGACACCTCCGGATATGAATTCGAATGGCTCCTCGGATTCATCCGATGGCAGTTCTTCAGGCTCCGGCTTCGGTGGACGCGGCGGAATGACGCCTCCCGATATGAATTCGGATTCTTCCTCATCTTCTGACGGCAGCGGACGGATGGCCCCTCCTGACATGGGCGGCTCTGACAATCCAGGCAGCTCCAACGGTACTCAGCGGGGGCCCCGCGGCGGCCGGCCCGGAAGCAACAATAGCAGCGGTTCTTCCGACAGCAATGCAAACGGCAACTCCGGAAGCAGCTCTTCCGACAATAGCCTGTGAGGGACGGTGAAAAGCAGATGGGAGAAATTTTCGTGAATATCCGCGAAAATTCTCCCATTTTGCTTACCTCAATTTCGTCGAAATTGGAAAAAGGAGAAGAAAGAAGGATATATGAGAATTCTTCTCTTTGCAATCCTCAGAATTTCCTGAAAGGAAAAAGAAAAGGGAGAAGAAAAAAGAAACTAAGAGAAATCTTCTCCTTGCCGCCCCTTCAGAACCCGCCCGAAATCGGAGAAAGGGAGAGGAAAGGGGAAAATTGGAGAAATCTTCTCCCTGTCCGCCCGTTTGAGGCCAGGCAAAGAAGCAAAACAAGGAAAGATGTGATAGAATGGGCCTGTGGCCCGGCAGGAGGCTGCCATGGATATACGCGATGCGTACATTCCGCTAAAAGGAGCAAAGGGTATGCGCTTACTTCTGGCTGAGGATGAACAGGAAATGTCAGCGGCCGTTGCGACGGTCCTGCGGCACAGCAACTATTCTGTCGATGCGGTCTTCGACGGGGCGGACGCCCTCGACTACCTGGAGACGGGGCTCTACGACGGCGCCATTCTCGACATCATGATGCCGAAGATGAGCGGGATTGAGGTGTTGAAAAAGATCCGCGCCGAAGGCAATGATGTGCCTGTTCTTCTCCTCACGGCCAAGTCCGAGATTGACGACCGGGTGGAAGGTCTTGACGCCGGGGCGGACGACTACCTGACGAAGCCCTTTGCCATGAAGGAACTTCTGGCCCGCGTCCGCTCCGTTACCCGCCGAAAGGGAGAGGTCACGGACAATGAGCTCACCTACGGGGATTTAAAGCTCGACCGCTTTTCCTATACCCTGTCCTGCGGAGAGAATTCGGTCCGCCTTCAAAACAAGGAATTCCAGATGATGGAGATGCTGATGCAGAGCCCCGGCCAGCTCTTTTCCGCCGAGCAGTTCATGGACAAGATCTGGGGGTATGACACGGATACGGAGCTGAACGTCGTCTGGGTATATATCAGCTATCTCAGGAAGAAGCTGACAAATATCGGCTCGACGGTGAAGATCGCTGCTACCCGCGGTGTTGGCTACAGCCTGGCGCTTGGAGAGGCTTCGTAATATGATCAAATCCCTGCGCAAAAAATTCATAGCGATTTCCATGGCCTCCATGGGGGCCGTCCTTGCCGTCATCATTATCATCATCAATGTCTCGAACTATATGAGCATGATGGCATCCGTCGAGCGGCGGATGACGATGGCGGAGATGATTGCCGCCCGGGACAGCGGCAACGTATTTGCCCCGGACAGGCTCGACGGAAATCCGCCGGATCTCCCGGACAGGGCGGAGGGGACAGATGCTTTCGGTACGCGCGGCCATATGCAGAACCGCATCGATGCAGAGAGCTGGTTTGACACCCGATTCTTTACGGTGACCTTGAACGACAGCCTGGCAGTGACAGACGTCAACGTGGACAATATCGCCTCCGTCGACGAAGACGGGGCAGAAAATATAGCAGGAAAGATTGTGCAAAAAAGCGCGGACGCCGGTATTTACAGCGGTTACTACTACAGGAAAACGGCAGATGACAGTCTGAACCACTATATCATCTGTCTGGACATTTCCCGCGAGTACTCGTCTTTCCTTTCGAGCCTCTTTACAACGGTCCTGGTCAGCCTTGCGGGGGCGGCAGCGGTCTTCCTTTTGATATTATTCTTCTCGAAGCGGGTGATGAAGCCTGTCGCGGAGAGCTATGAGAAGCAGAAGCGCTTCATCACGGATGCCTCCCACGAGATCAAGACGCCCCTTGCCATCATCGGAGCCAATGCCGAGGTCCTCGAGCTCGAGTCCGGGGAAAACCAGTGGATTGACTCGATCAATCACCAGATCAAGCGGCTGACAAGCCTCACGGAAAAGCTTGTCTTCCTGTCAAAGATGGACGAAGAGGGGGCCCGGAGCGGGCTTTCCAAAGCGGCCTTCAATATTTCGGACGCCGTCTCAGATACTGCCGATTCCTTCGATGCGGTCGCGGAAGCCCGCGGGTACACCTATGAAAAGGCCATCGCGCCGGACCTCACCTACTTTGGCGACGCCGAGCGGGTGCAGCAGGCGGCATCCCTTCTCATTGACAACGCCATGAAATATACCTCTGACGGCGGCACCATCCGGGTGACGCTGGCCGGCGGGAAGCGGAAGAGCACAAAAATCAATAAAGAAAAAATCGAGTATACGGCCTGTACGCTTTGCGTATACAACACCACAGATGGCCTGCAGGCAGGTTCCCAGGACGTTCTCTTCGAGCGCTTCTACCGGGCGGATCAATCGCGAAATTCAAAGACCGGCGGCCACGGCATCGGTCTATCCGTCGTGCGCGCCATTGCGGAAGCCCACGGGGGCACGGCCTCTGCGGTAAGCAGGGACGGGAAGTCCATTGAATTTACAATCAAATTCAATTAATGCATCAGGCAGAAAATGCAGCCTGATGTGTAAGCCTGCAGGTTTGGCGGGCTTAATATTCGTCATGAACAGGGAAAGCGGCAGCAGGTGAAGGCTTTTTTCAGACGGCTCTGGCACAATTTCAAATACAACTGGGCGACGCTGATCTCCTTCGAGCTCCTCTACAAGCTCTTTACGATGGGAGTAATCTCACCGGCCATCCGCCGGGCATTTCAGGGCATCCTGAAAGTGTCCGGCTATTCGTATGTCACGGGGGACAATCTCGCGGAAATTGCCACAAATCCCCTGGCGGTGATCCTGACGGTCGCCCTCCTGGTCGGGATGGCCGTCTATTCCATGATTGACGTGTCGGCGGCCATCTTCATCTTTGACCGGTCGGAAGAGGAAAAGAAGACGACGCTATCGCAGACTCTCCGTTTTTCCCTGAAGAACGCTGCCCGGATTTTCTCCGGCCGAAATCTCCTGATTGCCCTCGTAATGCTCTTCATGATCCCCTTTCTGAACATCGGAATCGGGCTCTCCTTCGTCGGGACGGTGCGCCTGCCGGACTTCTGGATCCGCTATATCCGGAAGCACGCCTGGGTCGGCATTCTCGTCGTCCTCGGCATCCTTCTGATGATCTATTTCGTCCTCCACTGGATCTACTCCTTCTCCTACTTCACCCTCGAGCAGAAGCGTTTCCGCCTGGCCCGCCGCTTTTCCCGGATTCTGGCCCGGGACAGCGAGTGGATGGGCATCACGGCACTTGCTATTCTTCAGGCTCTTTTCTGGCTCATGTACCAGGGCATTTCCTACATTGGTGTCCTGATCATCGTCCTCGTGGAAAAGGCGGTCGAGCATGTTTCCATCCCCGGCGCTGTTTTCTATTCCGTCATCACGATTTTCCTCTGCGCCGTTGCCCTTCTGATTGCTGCCTTTGTCGTTCCCCTCTCTTTTCTCGTCATTACAACGCTTTTCTATCACCTGAAGGAAAAGAACGGCTTCCCCGTCATCCATGTCAAGGCACCGGAGCCCTATATCCGCCGCATACCGCGGAAGATCAAGGGACGTATCACGGCTGCCCTCATCGCTGTTTCGGTCGTCCTGTCTTCTGTCTATATCTACGGCCTTTCCACCGGGAGGTATTCCCTGAATGTTGAAGGAAATGGCAACATTGCGGTGACAGCCCATCGGGGAGCCTCCAGCTATTATCCTGAAAATACAATGGCGGCCTTTGTCGGAGCCTGGAAACAGGGCGCGGATGAAATCGAGCTCGACGTACACGAGACAAAGGACGGGGAGCTCGTTGTCCTTCATGACAGTAATGTAAAGCGCGTCACAGGCGTCGACAAGGACATCTGGACCATGACGTACGAAGAAGTGTCTTCTCTTGAGGTGAAGGGGGGCTCTGCAGATACGGCAGAGGGAGAGAAAATTCCCCTTCTCACCGACGTCCTCCGCTTTGCCCGCGTCTCCGGCATCCGCCTCAATATAGAGCTCAAGCCCACGGGACACGGCGACAGTGACATGGCGGAGAAAGTTGTTTCAACAATCAAAAAATACGGCCTTGAGAAGCAGTGCGTCATCTCGTCCATGGATTATAGGTCCCTCTCCTGGGCCAAGGAGGCGGATCCCGATATCCGGACCGCCTACATCACAAGCATTGCCTACGGAGACCTGTCCAAGTTCCCGGATGCGGATGCCTTCAGCATTGAGGCATCCTCCGTCACCCTGCCCCTCGTTCGCTACGTCCACCGGGGCGGGGGTGAGATCTATGCCTGGACAGTCAACGACGAGGACCGGGCGGAGGATATGATTGCAGACGGAGTGGACTCGATCATCACGGACGACGTTCCTGCGGTCAAGGGCTATATCTATGACGCGCGGTCTTCCGCCTGGTACGGGCAGTTCGTGCGGGCCCTGCTCGGGCGGCAGTAAGCCGGCTTTCACGGGCTTTACGGAAAGACGGAAGAACGGATTTTTCCTTGCACGGGGAAACTGTTGAAGCAGGAATTTTTCCGGAAACCGGTGGCGGAAACTATGCCCTGTGGAAAAATGTTTCAACAGATTTGTCAACAATATCAACAACTTTGACGGGCTAAGTGACCATTGACACGGGGCACTTCATTACAGTATTATCACTAATGATTGCATTTTTCTAACGGATGGAGAGGTCTTCCGTATATGGCATACGGTTCCGACAATTCTGATTTCCCTGACGATGACTTCTTCGGAAGCAGCGCCGACGGATCGTTTGCTCCGGGGAGCTTTGCCTTCGGGGACAGCAATCCGTCTGCCCCGGGGAGCTTTGCCTTCGGGAACGATGATTCTTCTGCGCCCGGCAGCTTCGCTTTCGGGAACAGTGATCCTACGGATCCCGACAGCTTTTTCGGCGGCGGGAATTCTTCTGCTCCGGGAAGTTTTGCCTTCGGCGGCGGAAACGACGATCCCGCCTATGGAACGACATTCGGAACGCGGCCGAACCGCAATTCATCCGCGTATCAGCCGAAGCAGCCCGAGCCCGGGCGCGAGGGCATTCTCCTCATTGCCGAGTCGAAGACCTTTATGGTGAATGCGATTACGAAGTCCTTGGAGGACGAGTTCTTTGAGGTGACGTTTTCCCGACCGACGCCGATGTACCTCGACTCGCTGCCCGACCGGCCGAATCTCATTATCATGTATGTGGATGCGGCGACGAAGGCGACGGTTTCGACGCTTCAGTACCTGAAGGACCTCTGTCAGAAGAATGAAAAGCCGGTCAGCATCTACCTCGTCGGCGATGAGCACGAAATAGAAGAAGCCTACAAGTACCTCCCGCGGGAATATACGAAGGGAAACTTCTCCCGCCCTCTCAATGTGAAGCTGCTTGTCGAGAAGCTCCGTATGAATCAGGCCCTCTCCGTGGACAATACCTCCCGGAAGAGCATTCTCATCGTTGACGACGATCCGGTCATGCTCCGGACCATCAAGACCTGGCTTTCGGACAAGTATCACGTCTTCATGGCAAATTCCGGGGCAAATGCCATTGCCTTGCTCGCGAGGAATCGGGTGGATCTGGCTCTTCTCGATTACGAGATGCCGGTGATTTCCGGGGCAAAGGTTTTTGAAATGATGCGGTCGGAGCCTTCGACAAAGAATATTCCGGTCATGTTTCTGACAGCGCGGGATGACCGCGAAGCTGTGATGAAGGTTTCCGCCCTGCGGCCGGAGCGTTACATCCTGAAGGGAACGCCTCCGGATGAGGTCATTGGAATCGTTGACGACTTCTTTGCAAAGCACAGGTGAAATATATGGCAGAAGAGAAGAAAACCGTACAGTTTGAAGACAGCTCCATTGTTATCGATGAGGAGGAGCTGAAGCGGCGGGCGAAGAAGCTCGGCCTGCAGACGGAAGAAGAGTCCTTTGCGGGGAAGTTTGAGAAGATTCTCGATTCGTTCTCGCAGGTAGATCCCCAGGAACTTCTGGACGGTCTCAATGAAATCTCAAAGGAGGACAGCGGCAGCTGACCTGTCGAAGGCACGGCTTTTTTCTTTCTGCTCCGGCGGGAGGGAGAGGCAGATTGCGCGGCTATGGCGGAATTGGCAGACGCGCCAGATTTAGGTTCTGGTGGGAGACCGTGCAGGTTCAAGTCCTGTTAGCCGCAGGAAAGGGGTTCTAAGCCTATGAGTGCCGAAAAGAGCTACGACGAACTGAAGAATGAACTCCTGACAAAGAGGTCAGAAAGAGGCAGAGGCTACCGGTCGGCGGCGAAGAATCTTTTAGCATACGCCAAGCACAGCAGCACCGTTACAGACGGGCAGCTGGCTGAGGCGTATTTCTATATGGGGGAATACTGCTATTCCATGCAGGATCATTATGACTCCCTCGGATTCTATATGCAGAAGGCCCTCGTATATGCGGACAAGGCCGGCGATTATTCCTGCATGGCCCATATCTACAATATCCTCGGGAATGATGCGTCTGTGAAGGGGCTTCTGGAGATCGGCGTCCAGTACTATTCTCTTGCCCGGTCGAATGCCGAACGCGTAGGCGACAAGGAACTTCTGGCCAAGGTGAATTACAATCTCGGATTCGAGCACTACCGCCTGGACGACTATCGGGCTGCTATTGAGGCCTATCGCTTTTCTGCGACCTATGTCAAAAACGGCGGCTACGAAAGCGAGTCCGCCCGTTATATTACCTCCCTCCTTCTTTGTGAGGAAGGCCTCGCCTATCTCGAACTCGGCAACTACCGGGCTGCGGCGCGGGCGTATACGGAACTTAAGGCATTTCAGGCAAAGCACGATTTTCACTTCACGGACGGAGAAGACATCTTTGTCTACAATATTCTCGCCCTTTCCCTGGCGAGGAAATACGGAAGCGACGACGATGTGGAAAAGCTGGAAGATGCCATGCTTTCCCAGATTATAGATTCCGCCTCCTATATGGACTGCACGCCGGAGCTGATGAATATGCTCCTCCGCGATTACCGGGAAGGTTATACGGCCTTTGTGGACGGCATGGTTCAGATCGGCCTGCCGGTGGTGGAAAAGTATGCCTCTCCGTATATCATGGCGGAGGTATACCGCATGCTGGCTGTCCGCGCCAAGGCGATGAAGCAGCCGGAACGGCGGATCTACTACCTCGAGCGCTTTTTTGAAGCCAAGGAAAATCAGGAAGATGTCAAGAAGTCAACTTTCCGCGTCTATATGCAGATGGTGAACGCGGCGGAGGACATCAAACGGAAAAACATCGTTTTGGAGCAGCAGGCGCATACGGATGCCCTGACGGGGATTCCCAACCGTTTTGCCTTCAATGACTTCCTGCAGAATTCCTTCGAGAAGGCCCAGGAAGAGCAGACGATGTACGGGGTGGAAATCTTCGACATCGATGATTTCAAGCATTATAATGATACTTACGGGCATCAGACGGGTGACGCCTGCCTGTCGCAGATCGGTGAGCTTCTCGTCAGGGAGACAGCAGCGGATGACCGCCTGTATGCGGCCCGCTACGGGGGAGACGAATTCGTCATCATCTATGAGGGAATGACGGATGAGGAAATCCGCGTATTTGCGGGATGTCTGAAGGAAAAGGCGGCGGCCCTGAAGGTCCCGGTCGCGGGGGAAAAGAAAAAGATCAGCGGCCTGTCCATTTCCCAGGGCATTCGCAATTCTGTTCCGACCGAGTGGAACCGGTCGTGGGACTACCTCTATACGGCGGACAACGCCCTCTATGCCGTGAAGAAGAAGGAAAAGGGCGAGATTGCTCTCCTGCATAAGAGCCTGGCGAATGCGGATGATGCAGGCGGTTCCATCGAGTGAGGGCGCGGACATTTTTCGTGAAACGGATCATACGGTTCCGTCCCTGCGGCAGTTTTCCGGATGTCCGCAGAGGACGGACTTTTTGTGAAAAGAGATTTTATGACGATCAGTGAACTCAATCTCGAAAGCGCCATGTGGATTTCTCCGGAGCTCGAGGATGCAGTCGTTCCGCGCCGCGATCCCGGCCGCTCCTTCACTTCCGTGACGGCGAATGATGTGGACTTTGTGACTTGCAGCGATTTCGGCCGCCATGCGGGTTATCTCAGAAAACGGTTTTTCTGTACGCCTGACGTGGACAGTACACTCTACGTATCGGCGCACGGACTGTATGAGATTTATATTAATAATAAAAAAATCACGGACGCCGTTCTGTCCCCCGGTCCCTGCAACTCATACATGAAGCAGCCGCTGGATTCCTACGATGTGACGCCGTTCCTGAAAGCAGGGGAAAATGAGATCACGGTGGCACTGGGAAACGGCTGGTACCGCGGCTCCTGCGGCCCTGACGGGCAGAAGGTCCTTTTCGGGAAAGACCTGTCCCTGTATCTGCAGCTCATAGCAGGCGGGCGGCAGGTTCTCTGCTCCGATACCTCCTGGGATGCTTCAACGGACGGCCCCATCCGCGGGAATGACTTAGAGCAGGGAGAAATCTACATCGCGGGAAAGGAGCCCCAGTACCTCCGGAAGGCACGGGAAGTCAGGCTCACGAAGGAGTTGTTCTATCTTTCCGATGGGAAAAAAATCTGTCGGCACGAGACATTTCCCGGAAAGTTTCTGACGACGCCGGACGGCAGCACTGTCATTGATTTCGGGCAGAATATGGCGGGAGTCGTTGACATCTCCCTGAAGGGGGCGCCTGCGGGCGGTCATCTGGCTCTGGTCTGCGGGGAGACGCTTGACGCAGGCGGGAATTTCACGATACAGAATTTCCAGCCCGGGCGACGCCACTTCGAGGGCGGAATCCGGCAGGAAGAGCGCGTGGTGACGGCGGAGGGGGATTGCGACTACCGGCCTTCCTTCACTATTTTCGGCTTCCGCTATGCCAAGGTGGTGGCGGACTTCCCGGTAACCCCTGAAAATGCTGTCTTTACGGCGGCTGCCATCTACTCGGACATGGAGGAGACGGCGGAATTCACGTGTTCGGATGCGGACGTCAACCGCCTGTTTCAAAATTGCATCTGGTCCCAGAAAAGCTGCTTCTGCGGCATTCCGGCCACGGCGCCGACCTGCGGCCGGTCCGGGGAGACAGGGCAGGCGGCCTTTTTTGCCCACACGGGGCTTCGGCTGATGGACTCCTGTGATGTCTGGTACAAGTGGCTGACGGAGTGTGAGGCCGCCCAGCACAAAAACGGGCGAATACCGGCAGTCTGCCCGCCGGTCAGGGGCGTGACGCCGGGACTCTACCGCTGCAGCCAGTCAACAGGCTGGGGAGACGCCTGCATCATTGTCCCCTGGGAAATGTACGAATACACAGGGGATGCGGCAGTTCTCAAGCGCTTCTATCCCATGATGCAGAAGTGGTTTGAATTTCTCGTGAAGCGGGCCGGAAAACGCCCGCTGAAGAACCCCTACCGTATGAAGACCGGCCGCCGGAATCGGCTGGAAAAATATACGATCGACAAGGGCTTCGACTTCGGCGAGGGCCGGGAGCCTGGCTTTGAAGACGAAGAGCCGCAGGGCAATGATTTCATGGACGTGGGGACTGCCTATTTCGCCTATGACGGACTGCTGCTGGGGCGGATCGCCCAGCTCCTCGCTGAGAGCCTGCCGGAAAAGAATGCGGATTACAAGCGCCTGATCAATGAATCCCTGCGATATACGGACATCGGCGAGAAAGCGCGCGATGCGTATATTACCGTGTTCACGCGGGACGGGCTGGTTTCCTCCCGCCGGCAGAGCCTTTTCGTCCGCCCCCTGGCGTTCGGCCTTCTTCCTGAAGACAAGCGGCAGACCGCGGCGGAGTCTCTTCAGAATAATATAAAAATGGCAGGCTTTCACCTGAATACAGGTTTCCTGACGACACCGTACCTTCCCGGCGTGCTGGCGGAGTACGGCTGCGCGGAAACCGCCTATCGCCTGCTTTTCAATGCCACAGCTCCCGGCTGGTTATATGAAGTGAAGCACGGCGCTACGAGCATATGGGAGGACTGGGACGGAATCGATGCGGACGGGAATCCGGCCGGGGCTTTGAATTCCCTCTCAGGCGCTGCTATAGCCTCTTTCCTTCTTGAGGATGTCGGAGGCATTCACTATACGCACGGGCATCTTGTCCTGAAGCCCCTTGTGGCGCCGGTGATTCCGGAAGGAAAAGCGGAAGAGGGGCCGGACAGTCCGGCTGCAGCGGCTGCTTTGGGGGGCGCGCGTGACGCTGGATCCGGCCGGCATTTTCTTGAGCATGCTTCGGCTGCCCTGGATTCTCCGGAAGGCCGTATCACCTGCAGGTGGAAGTACGAAGCAGACGGCAGCGTCACGGTTTCGGGAAGTATTCCCGAGGGGCTTTCCGCAGAACTTGTCCTGCCGGACGGGAGAAGGTTTTCTGATGTGACGGGAGAATTTTCTTATACGTGCGAATGAAATAGAGATACAGAAGGCGCCCGGGGCAGGCTTTTCCTGCCCCGG
>OMTX01000057.1 GCA_900314085.1 uncultured Lachnospiraceae bacterium
TATCGGAAAGGATGTTGCCTTCACGAACATTGACATTTCCCAGCTTCCCGAGAGCGAGAAAGTCCTTGCCCGGCAGATCGCCATCGACTTTATTAATGAGAACTTCATCAAGCGGAACTCCGAGGATATCGGGAACGCCGACAAGTTGGAGTGTATCTTCGATGAGTGCCATGAGAATTTTAAGAATGATTACGCAAGGGCAACGCTTGATGGTGTAGTCCGTACCGCCCGAAAGCGTAACGTGGCGGTCATCCTGTCCTCGCAGACGCTTGCTGAGTATGATCTTTACCCGGAGACGCAGGCCATCCTCACGCAGGCGGCGGTCAAGTTCATCTTCAAGCAGGACTATAAGCACAAGGACTATCTGATGAAGGTCGTCGGGCTCACGGAGGCGCAGACGAGCTTCATTCTCAATAACCTCGGCGGCGATCCGGACAATGAAGAAGACTCCGGCAAGCATCGCGGCGAGATGTGCATCGTTGATAATAAGCAGGTCTGCTTCTGCAAGGTCGATTATCTCAAGTCCACGGAGCAGTACCCTGTCGAAACGGATGCAGAGGGCATCAAGGACATGTTCAAGTCGCAGGCACAGTCCGGTGCGGCGTAATGTATTTTTGCAGTTTTTGATTGATTTTTTGCGGGTGGAAGAGATATGCAGGCATCACTTGAAAAGGATAGAAAGAAAAAATTTAATCTTGTGGTGATAGGGCTTGCCATCTGCGTTCTTCTTTTGGGGACGGTCTACATCGCATACGCTGCCGGAAGGAGCGGGAACAGTTCCAGTGATACTTCGTCCTCTTCTACTAGTAGCAGGTCTTTCAGCGGTACTGGTAGTTCTTCTTCTGATAGCAGCAGTTCGGATAGTGACGCTTCTTCTGAAACGACGGGCTCGTTCCGTTCCTGGGTACGGGATGACACGGAAGATACCCGGGAATATGTAGGAACGCTGAGGAATGATGAAGAGCAGATCGCGACAGATAAGCCCGGGGCGGTGGAGAAGGCTCTTTCTACTCTTATGGTCAATGTGGCGACCGCTCTTGACAATGCCCTTCAGCGCGGGAAGATCGACGCTTCTACGACGGGTATCCTGCTCGGAAATGTCATGAAATCGAACAGCTCCGGCATTCCGTACTTTTTTGTATTTGACCTTACGGATAATAACATGTGGGGCGTGCTCGGTGCGATCGTCTATGTCGTTATCCGCTCGCTGATGATCGGGCTTCTCTTTATCTTCGTTCTGTTTTCCCTCTTGAAAGTCATGTGGTCTTCGCAGGCAGGCAAGGACTTTGCGAGCCTGAAAGAGGTCGTGTATGCTTCCATTATCGCAATGGTCTTGCTTTTCATCATGCCACAGGTCGTGGACTGGCTCTGCAATATCCGTGACGCCCTGCAGGTCGTCATTTATAAGATAATAACGGCAGGCGCTGATGGCATTGCGGATGAATATTCGCTCCTTAATACGGCAACGGGGAGCATCAGGCGGAGCGGTTACAATGCGTATTCTCTGCACAATATAACGGATAACTACTATAAACTCTGGTATTACGGCCCGGACGAAGCCAAAATAGAGGATATTCCTATCTGGACTGACCTGACCGGGCTATCCTACGCGCCTTATTCCAAATCCCTTGTATATGGCATTATTTACACGGCGCTCTGCATGATCCCTTTCTTTTATATGGGTTCGTATATCAAGATCGCCTTTGAGCAGGTTGTTCTGTTTGGCGCATTTCCTGCTTTCTGCGTTCTTTCCGTCCGCAATAAGCAGCTCATGTCGAACTGGTTTGTTACTTTTATAACAAATATCTTTATTCCGGTATTTGATATTTTAATTATTTCCCTGCCCCTGCTGTTACAGCGTGTCATGGCTTCTAATGGGGTAGACACGAGTTCGCTTGTTGCGACGATCATCCTTGTCGTTGCTATGACGGCGGCGATCCCTGCCCGGAATAAGCTCCTGCAAATGCTCGGCGCTGGATTTGGCGTGCCTATGGGGGGGAAAGGCTTTTCTGCTCTCGCCGGGATCGGCGCGATGGCGATCGGCGCGGCGAGAGACCTCTTCGGCGGTATCCGTGGCGGTATTGCAGGTGGCAGTAATGGTAGGACGTCAACTGATGATAAAATGTCCGGCGCTGATGTGGCGGCGGCGGAGGATGCTGCTCGTGCGGATGCCAAAGACCTCAGTGAACAGAAGAAGGAACTGGACGACATCAATGGCATAAAGAACCCTGCCGATGAAAACGGCGCGCCTAACCTTGCTGACATCAGCACGGCGGAGGAAAAACAGCAGGAGGGCGCGGAAGCCCTTACGGATGAGCAGAAGCAGGAAGAAAACGATACTGTCATGTCGGCGGAGTCGGATGCTGCCATCAATGCGGATGATATTCAGACTGAACAGTCCGGTGATGATGCCATGCCAGAGGATGAGGAAGTCGGGGCGGACATCAATGCCAACGTGGACGAGAACGGCAATCCTGTCGGCGAAGATGACGTCTATGCTCAGAATGAGCAGATGAATACGGCAGATCTTACACCGGAGGAATTTGCCGCTGAAGCACAGAAAGGTGATGACGGGGCTGTTTCCGGCGAAGAGATTGCTGACGTCAAGCAGCAGGGCATGGTAGCCGATCCCGCCCTTCAGGAAGAGATCGAGAAGAATGCCGACCTTCAGATGGGCCGTCGCCAGTTCGGTGAGAGCAGACAGGAATATGACGCCCAGCGTGCGGAGATTGCCAATAACCTTACGAACCGGGCGACGAACCTCGAGCGGATGGATCATCTTGAAAAGCAGAGTGATGCAATCAAAGAGGCGAATGCGAAGGCAAAGTCGGATGCGCAGGGCTATAAGACAGAATCGAATCGTGCTCAGCAGCATATAAACGATCTGAAAGCAGAAAACAGTGACCTTTACAAGATGAGGAAGGATGGTGCCGATCCTATCCTGCCGAGTGGTGTCTCCGCTTCCCATAAGATCGAACAGAATGATGCGGCAATTGCAAAGTATCAGAGTGAGAAGTTGAAAGCCGACCAGAGCTTTGAGAAGGAGCAGAACCGCATCAGTCAGAACAACGGCAAGCTCGCCAAAATACAGACGGAAATGGGCCAGCGGAAGAACCTTGAGCAGGGTTTTGCTGCCGCCGCAGGACGTGCCGGACATTCTAATCAGGCGTTTGACAATGCCGCCGAGTTCAAGCGGTCGCTTTCTCACGAAAACAGGCTTGCGCAGGCGGCTACTTATCAGAATTACAAGTCGAAGGACGTCTATGGAGCGCTTTCTGCCCGTGAGCGTAAGCAATACCAGGCGGAGGCGTCACGACGTGAGGCTGCCCGTGTTGTTGGACGTGTAGCAGGCGGTGCGGTCGGTGCTGCTGCAGGTATCGGCGTCGCCGCTGCCGCATCTCTTGGCGCGGCATATGGCGGTGATGAGGCAATGGCAAATACCTTCAGCACGATCGGGCGCCCTGCCATGACGCTCGGCCTCGCCGCAGGCGGTGCGGCAGGTGGTGCGGTCGGTGGCGCGGTTTCTACTGGAGTAGAACGTGTTGCTCATCGCGGAGATGCAAATTATGTCAAACCTACGGCTCGTCAGCGCCGAATGGCGGCGATGGATACGCGGATCGCAAATCAGTCCGCTCGGAGAGCACAGGCTATTGCCGCGAGGAAGCAGGCGGAGCAGAGGGCGCAGTGGGCTGCGGTGCATAAACAAAGGAACACGGTTGCCCGTACTTATATGAAGCCGGTGCGTGATGGAAACGGAAAGGTAATGCGTGATACACAGGGACAGGTAATCACGAGACCTGTGCAGATGACTTATACGAAGGCACAGCATCAGCAGTTTATGAACTCGCTTTCAGAGAATGAACGCCCGAAGAGCGCGTCCGTAAAGGTGCTTGGCAACGTGTATGCGGGGGCAACGAAACCGCACGTTGTCGGCGACCGCCCTTCTACTGGTGGCGGAAGTGCGTCTGCGCCGAAGCCTCGCAGGGCAAATCATGAAACTGTTTCTGAGGGCAGGAAAGGCGACGCTCAGTTTGCCAAGCAGTACCTTGCTGAACGTGAGCGGATGGAGCGTGAAGAAGCACAGAAAGCGATGCGTGGCAACTCCCGCCCCGGTGGCGGTAACGGCGGTCATCGTGGCGATGGAAGTGGCGGCCACCGCCCTGGTGGCGGCGGCAAGAAGAACCGTAGGGTAAATACCGGAGGCGGTTCAAATCCTTCTCCGGCAAAGCCAAATAATCAGAATTTGTTCGGAATGACGGATGAAGAAGCACGGAGGTTCAGGGCGGCGTTCAACCGCGCAGCAGCAGCGGCGACAAAGTCCATAGACGATGGCGTGTTGCCTGATCTTCCTTCTGATGATAATGAATAAGAATAAGGCTCCTGTCCCGTAACGGGCAGGAGCCTTTCTTTTGCTTTTATGTTTTTTGCTGCGTCTGTTATCAGTAGAAGAAAAAGATGCTCGTATTCCCGCCAGGCCCTACGCCGACCATATAGACGGGGCCGTTTACGTTCCGCATTGCGTAGCCTGCGAGCATTATGAAGATGAGGGCTCCGACCGCAAGCCCTCCGATGCCGCCCCAGAAGTTCTTGAAGCCTCTTGAAAGTTCCGACTCCCACCAGTACTTCAGCCCGAAGAAGATAGCAACGAAAATTGCGACGGTTATCGCGTTTATTGTGATGCCCTTCGCCATTGCCCGGCCTTTAGTGGCATAATCGTCGATGTTCTGAATGGTGCGGATGTCCTTTGCCTTCCGCGCGATCTTTTCTTGCTTCCTTGAAATGGAGTAGGCTTTGAGCGGTGACGCGATGGAGCCGAGCCATCCGTAGGAAGCGTATCGGATGAGCGGGTGCGTGTCCTTGTCTTCTGCGAGCCCTAAAAGGATGCTCTTTGCTTCGGAAAGAGGCACGTCGTTCGAGTCTGCCGGCGCAATGTACGTCCGCCTGCTGCCGTCCTGCTTGAATTTAAGGGAAAGACAGTCCGGATAGACTTCTGTCACGCGGTGAAGTGCTCTAGAATAGATGGAGAACTCGGAGATATAGCGGAGCATGTCTTCGTTTCCGGGGTTCATCGTCAGTCCCCGCTTTGCGAAGTAGGCGGTCATGTTCCAGGGGGAGGTGTTCCGTCCGCCTTTTACGTTCCTTGTGTAGTTGAATTCGTCCGTTGCGCACGACCAGTAGGCGTGTGTGGCTTCATCGTCGAGGGTGAGAAGGCTCTTCCGTATTTCCTTAAAGAGTGCCAGCCCGTCGAAATCGCCGTATGAAACGTGGAGGGAGAGGGCGTAGTCGCTGAAGAAGTTGAAGAGCGCCCTGCTCCTGCCTGCTGCCGGGTGGCTGTTTAAGTAGACGACCATTGTCACCCACATCTCTTTGACTTGTTTTTCAAGGTCACTCCAGCGGTCTTTATGGTACTTATTCGAGCCGTTATGTGATACGGCGAGGCTTAACAGTCCCCGCGTGAGCCCGGCGAGCGCCCGGTATGTCCGGTCGCAGTTGTCTTCTTCGAGCAGGATCTTTTGCATTATGTTCGAGTACTGTTCCTTGAATTCCACGGAAAGCGCTGAATTTGTTTCAACGCACTCCTGCAGCCCGTCAAATACCGCTTCCAGCACTTCGTCTTTTGTGGCATTCTGCCACGCCGAAAACTCGTCGTCCTTTGTCACATAGCGTTTTGTTTTCTTATCATATCCGACATATTTCATATTAAGGATTCCTCCTTTCTTTCTTTCCTGCCCTCATTATATAGCCTAAAACTGTTTTGTGCAATAGTCATTTGCAAAAAGTAATTGAACCGGGCTCTTGTATGGGGCGAAAATACAAATTGTCACGAAGGCTTGATTTCTTTGGCTCTCGTGGCAGATGAACTGCTTTAACCCAGCAACAAGAAGGGAATGTGTCCTCGTGGCGAAAGAGATCATCATCTTATATGGGTTTAAATATACGAAGGGCGAGAACGAGATAACGAAAGCGATCGAGAGCTACGGCATTGC
>OMTX01000060.1 GCA_900314085.1 uncultured Lachnospiraceae bacterium
AAGCCCTTGACACGATCCCCTATCAGAAGATGTTCCGCAAGTTCTACTACACCTTCGTCATTGCGGTCTTAAACGGCCACCTGCGGAAGGTCCAGCTGCACGACGCCAACATGGGAAACGCTATCATGAAGGCTTTCTCCTTCCTCATGACCGTGATGGCCCGGACGGAGACCTTCGAAGAGGAAGGCTGCGGCTTTTACGAGGGCAAGCTCTGTCTCTACGGGGCTTACTTCGCCATGCAGGCCGACGACATCGACAATACGCAGGGCTTCATCCGCCGCTACTACCGGGCCGTGCTGAAGACAGAGGTGAAGGACGCGGATTTAAAGCGGGCCGTTATCGCAAAGAAATATTCGAAGATCAAGCGGATCCTCCGGGAAGAAAAGACCCAGAAAGAACTCAAGGAGATGGCGGTCTACTACGGGGCCCGGCTCATTACGGATGCCTATGAGGACAATGTCCTCGATGCCATTCAGGCGACGGAGGACTGGGCCCTGGGCGGAGACAAGACGGAAGTCGCCATCGCCATGGACGATGAAAAACGAGAATAATGTAAGCCCTTACATTTTTTGGGCGGGCGGGCCGCCCTAATTGTAAACCGCAGACTTACAAGGGTTTTACATTATTCATGAAAGAGAAGTGCTATAATGCCTCTGAACAAAACGGGTGAGCACGAAAGGAAAACGCCGTGGAGTGGGGCAGATACGTAGAAAGGTTTTTGATGTACCGTATGGGAAAATTGGAGTACGAAGCAAGCGACGAAGAAAAAGAGAAGGTCGGCATCTGGGCCCACCGGGGCTGCAGCTACCGCTTTCCGGAGAACACCCTGCTGGCCTTTGAAGAGGCAGCAAAGATTCCGGGGCTTTCCGGCATCGAAATGGATGTGCAGTATTCGAAAGACCGGCAGATGGTTGTCTTTCATGACGAGACCGTCGACCGGGTGACGGAGGGAACGGGCTACATCAAGGACCACACCCTCTCTGAACTCAAGGCCTTGAAGTTTAAAAACTGCGACAACTTCCCGACAGCCGGTATTCCGACGCTCAGGGAATTCCTCGAAGACATGAAGCCCTACTGCGAAAAGGGGATGCTCATCAATATCGAGCTGAAGACATCGGAAATCCGCTACGAGGGTATTGAGCAGGATGCTTACAACCTGGTGAAGGAACTGGGGCTCTGCGATTCTATCGTCTGGTCGTCTTTTCTTGCGGACTCCATCCGAATCATGAAGGAAATCGACCCGAATGCGAAGACCGGTATGCTGGCGACGAAGTTTTCCTCCTGCAAAAAGCTGGGCGACCCCGTCCACTGCGACGCCTATCACCCGGCCTGTGTCGGCATGACCGGCATCTCAAAGAAAGAGATAGAAGAAAATAAGCACTGCATCATCCGGGCCTGGAATTCGGACGAGCCCCTCTACCATCTCGACCGGCCGAAGAGGAAGCTGGACCTCCGGAACTACGCGGTATACGGGGTCAGTGACATCATTACGAATGTCCCCGAGCGCTACCTCACGAAGGAGTTCGCCCACATCTTTGACGACGGGGCGGAGGAAGAAGAAAACCTGCAGAATGCCTGAAACTTGAGCTTTTTTCTGCGGCAGAAGAATATTTACGGGACACGGGGAAAAAACTCCTTGTGTCCTGTTTTCCATTTTACAGGGGACTCAGGGCCGTCAATTTAAATCCCGGAGCAAGTATGGTAAAATCAGTCTGACACAGTATAGTTTCGCACAGAAACCGGGGGCTTATGAAAACGGTCATCACATACGGAACCTTCGATCTTTTCCATGAGGGCCACTACAATCTCCTGAAGCGGGCGAAAGAACTCGGGGACCGCCTGATTGTCGGCGTCACGACGGAACACTTCGATGAGGCGCGGGGAAAAGTCAATGTCATCGACCCCATCATGAAGCGGATTGAAAATGTCAAAAACACCGGCTTTGCCGACGAGATCATCATTGAGGACCACGAGGGACAGAAGATCGAGGACATCCAGAAGTACGGGGCGGACATCTTTACGGTCGGTTCCGACTGGGTCGGCCATTTCGATTACCTGAAGCCCTTCTGCGAGGTCGTCTACCTGCCGCGGACGCCGGAGATTTCTTCGACGAAGATCCGGAGCGGCAAGTTCAAGGTCATCCGGATCGGCATCATCGGAACGGGCCGTGTTGCCCCGCGTTTTCTCTATGAGGCCAATTACGTTTCCGGTGTCAATGTCGACTGCGCCTTCAATCCGGACGCGGAATCGGCCGGGGCCTTTCACAAAAAGACCGGACTCAAGGTCTATGCGGATTTCGATCAGTTCTTAAAAAAGGTCGATGCCGTCTACATCGCTTCTCCCCACGAGACCCATTATCTCTACGCCAAGAGCGCCATGGAGGCGGGCAAGAGCGTCCTCTGCGAAAAGCCCATGACCTTCTCCCGGGCAGCGGCGGAAGAGCTCTATGCCCTTGCCGAAGAAAAGGGGGTCGTCCTGATGGAGGCCGTCAAAACGGCCTACTGCCCGGGCTTCCAGCAGCTTCTGACCGTGGCGGAGAGCGGGAAGATCGGGGAAATATGTGACGTGGAGGCGGCCTTCACCCGCCTGGCGGATCCCGCTTCCCGGGAGGTGACGGACAGCGAATACGGGGGGAGCTTCCTCGAATACGGGTCCTACCCCCTGCTTCCGATCATCAAGCTCCTGGGAACGGAGTATGAGGACGTCCACATCGATTCGCTGCCGTCAGCAAACGGCAACGACGCCTATACGAAGATTCAGATCCGTTATGCGAATGCCATGGCGACAGCCAAGACCGGAACAGGCGTCAAGTCCGAGGGCCAGCTGGTTATCTCGGGAACGAAGGGCTATATCCTGGCCCCTTCCCCCTGGTGGCTGACGAAGTACTTCGAGATCCGTTACGAGGATGCGACAAAGATCGAGTCCTACCATCCCAACTTCATGGGAGACGGCCTGCGCTACGAGATTTCCCAGTTCATGCTGAAGATCAACGGGGTCGATACCCGGGGCTACCGGCTGACGGCCCAGGAGTCCATTGCCATGGCGGATATCACGGAGCGCTTCATGGCACAGAGGGAAGGAAGTCTTTCCATTGCGGAAGATTGATTTTTATGACTAATGTAAGCCCGGCCGTTTCGGGGCTGCTTTTGATGGGACGGAGAAATGAAATTCGGAATCGTCGGCAGCGGCCGCATTGCCGGCCGCTTTGCAAGTGAAATTCAGTTTGTCGAAGGGGCGGAACTGACTCATGTCTACAATCCGCATACAGAGAGTGCTGAGGCCTTTGCCGGGAATCATGGCCTGACAGCAGCAGCCTCTTTGGATACCCTCTTTTCCGCGGTGGATGCGGTCTACATTGCGACGCCCCATGCGACCCACTATGAGTATGCCCGCGCGGCCCTGTCCGCCGGGAAACATGTCCTCTGCGAAAAGCCCCTGACCCTGTCGGCGGCTCAGGCGGAGGACCTTTTTGCGTGCGCCGATGAAAAGGGGCTCTGCCTGATGGAGGCCGTGAAAACGGAATTCTGCCCCGGCTACCGGGCCCTTCTCGAAACAGCACGGTCCGGCATTATCGGAAAGATTGTCGGCGTGGAAGCCGCCTTTTCCCGCCTCACGCCCCCCGGCGGACGGGAGTATACGGATACAGCGGCGGGCGGCTCCTTTACGGAATTCGGAACCTACTGCCTGCTTCCGATTGCAGATCTTCTGGGGACGGATTTTTCCGATGTATGTTTTTCGGCGATTCCGGCAGAGACCGGTGTCGATGCCTTTACGAAAGTGGACCTGGCCTTCGGGGAAAGCGAAAACTTCTCTTTCTATTCCGATCCGGGCAACCTCGCCTGGAACGGAAAGCTTACCTGCCGGGAGATAGCGGCCTTTGCCTCCATCAAGACCGGCCTGTCTGTCAAAACGGAAGGGCAGCTGCTGATCTCGGGGACGGAAGGCTACATTCTCGTTCCCTCCCCCTGGTGGCTGACGAAGGCTTTTGATGTCCGCTTTGAGAATCCGAAAAAGGTCATTCACAGGGAGTACGCTTTCGAAGGAGACGGTCTCCGCTATCAGATTGCGGAATTTCTGCGACGGGCGGAAGATCCTTCCGGGAGCGGGCAGAAGACAGCTGAACGAGA
This sequence comes from uncultured Lachnospiraceae bacterium, assembly GCA_900314085.1. GTDB lineage: Bacteria > Bacillota > Clostridia > Lachnospirales > Lachnospiraceae > RUG306. The sequence continues at coordinate 4,128 of OMTX01000060.1, forward strand.
GAGGGCAGTCGCCTGGGGCCGGCTGGCGGAATTCTTTCTGCGGGACAGGAAGGCAAATTTCGACGGCTGAAGCATCGAATCAGGGAGTGACAGAAACAGAGGCTTTCCGGGGCGGACGAATCGGAAATCTTTTCTGTTTTTATATCGTTGTGCAGCAGCTTTCAAAGGAGGCTCTCTCATGTGTACAGCAGCAACCTATTTCAGCGGCGACCACTACTTCGGCCGCAATCTCGATCTCGAGTACAGTTACCACGAGCAGGTGACGGTCGTACCCAGGCATTTTCCCTTTTCCTACCGGAACGGGGCGAAGAACAGCGACCACTACGCCATGATCGGCATGGCCTTCGTTGCCGGCGGATATCCCCTTTTCTACGACGGCATCAATGAAAAGGGCCTGGGCATGGCCGGCCTCAACTTCCCGGACAACTGCGATTTCCGGGATCCGGTGGAGGGAATGAATAATATTTCTTCCTTTGAACTCATCCCCTTTATATTATCTTCCTGCGCCACGACAGAGGATGCGAGGAAGGCCCTCGCGGACGTAAACATCACGAATATTCCCTTCTCCCCGGAGCTGCCGCCGAACCCGCTGCATTGGATGATCGGGGACAGGGAGAAGCAGATTGTTGTCGAGCAGACGAAACGGGGCCTTACGATTTATGATGACCCGGTCGGCGTCATGACGAATAACCCTACCTTTGATATCCAAATGACTATGCTTGCAAACTACCGGAATGTCACGGCAGACCAGGGAGAGACCCGTTTCGCGGACGGCCTCGACCTTCACGCCTACTCCCGCGGCATGGGAGGCATGGGGCTGCCCGGCGATCTTTCAAGCGCTTCCCGTTTTGCGAAAGTCGCATTTACCCGCATGAACAGTGTGTCGGGTACGGACGAGGCATCGGCTGTGAGCCAGTTCTTCCACATCTTAGGATCCGTCGAACAGCAGCGGGGCTGCTGCCGCTTGGGCGAAGACAAGTACGAAATTACGATTTACAGTAGCTGCTGCAACCAGGACAAGGGAATCTATTATTATAAGACCTACGACAACAGCGCTATAAACGCTGTGGATATGAACAGGGAAGACCTGGACGGGAGTACTCTCGTGGCGTACGACCTTGTAAAGGAAGAGAGCATTACGTTTCAGAACTGAAGAGAAGACAGGCTTGCAGGGCTCCGCGCACAGA
>OMTX01000063.1 GCA_900314085.1 uncultured Lachnospiraceae bacterium
CATGGTTGACAATACAGAAACAGTCTACAAGAAACGGCAGCTCCTTTCTTCCCAGATCGACCTTTCCAAGTTCAATGCGAAGGACTTTGAAAAGGCTTCGGATGAGGCAAAGAAGCAGCAGGATGTCATGGGCGAATCCCGGACCTTCTTCCAGGACGGCATGCGCCGCCTGCGGAAGAACCCGCTGGCAATGGCGTCGATCATCGTTCTCATCGTCATCATTGCTGCCATCATCATCGTTCCGATGATCTGTCCCTACAGCTACTCGACCATCATCCGGATTAACGGGCGAAAGGACAAGGGTGCCGTCAATCTCGGTATGATGCAGTACTCTGAAGCTGAACAGCAGTACATGGAGGAGACGGGCGAGAAGCTCTTCCCCCATATCTTCGGGACGGACTCCCTCGGACGTGACTACTTCATCCGCTGCATCTACGGCACCCGCGTTTCCCTTTCCGTCGGTTTTGTCGCAGCCATCATGGTCCTGATCATTGGCGTCATCTACGGGTCCATCTCCGGCTACTTCGGCGGCAAGGTCGATATGGTCATGATGCGGATTGTCGACGTCATCTATTCCCTGCCGGATATGCTGCTGATCATCCTCCTGTCCGTTGTGTTGAATGAGCGTCTGTCACCGCTGATCAAGGGAACGTCTCTCGCCAAGCTGGGCACGAATATGATTTCCATGTTCATTGTCTTTGCCCTTCTCTACTGGGTCGGCATGGCCCGCCTGATTCGCGGTCAGATCCTGCAGATCAAGAATGAGGAGTATGTCCTGGCTGCCCGCACCATCGGTACGTCAAACGGAAAAATTTTGAGGAAGCACATAATCCCCAACTGCCTGTCTGTCATCATCATCACGACGGCTCTGCAGGTACCGTCGGCCATCTTCACGGAGTCCTACCTCTCCTTCCTCGGCCTCGGTGTTTCCGCCCCGATGACCTCCCTCGGGTCTCTCGCCAATGACGCCCGGAGCGCGATGCAGTCCTATCCCCACCGCCTGATTCTGCCGGCAGTCATCATCGTCCTGATCGTCCTTGCCCTGAACCTCCTCGGTGATGGCCTCCGAGATGCATTCGACTCAAAGCTGAATTAATTGGATTAATTATGGTGTCGGAATGATTACTATGTGCAAGCATTTTTACAGCACGTGATCGTTCTTAGACCGGATAGAAATAATATTTTTTTAGGAGCTTTTCATGAGCGGCGAAAAGAAAAATGTAGATGCAGTCATGTCGACGGCCGGCGAGCCCACAAGCCTGGATTCCGGCGTGTCCTCTGATACCATCCTTTCCGTGCAGGACCTGCACACGTGCTTCCATACAGACAGCGGCACCGTCAATGCCGTGAACGGCATCTCTTTCAATCTTGACAAGGGAAAGACGCTCGGCATCGTTGGCGAGTCCGGTTCCGGCAAGTCCGTTACCGCCTACTCCATCATGCAGATTCTGGCGGAGAACGGCTGGGTCAAATCCGGAAAGATCCTCTACAAGGGGGAGAACATTCTCGAGTGGCCGGAGAAAAAAATGCAGAAATTCCGGGGGGAGAAGGTTTCCATCATCTTCCAGGACCCCATGACCTCCCTGAACCCGGTCTTCACGGTCGGCTACCAGCTCGAAGAGGCCATCCGCCTGCATACGGACAAGACGAAGGAGGAGGCCAAGGCCCGCGCCGTTGAGATGCTGACCCTTGTCGGTGTCAACGAGCCCGAGTCCCGCATTAAGCAGTATCCCCACGAGCTCTCCGGCGGCATGCGGCAGCGTGTCATGATCGCCATGGCCCTCTGCTGCGAGCCCGACATCCTGATCGCCGATGAGCCCACGACGGCTCTTGACGTGACCATTCAGGCCCAGATCCTCGAACTCATGCAGGACCTGCAGAAGAAGATGGGCATGTCCATCATCATGGTAACCCACGACCTGGGCGTCATCGCCTCCATGTGCGACGAGATCCTCGTCATGTACGGCGGCCGGGTCTGCGAGCGGGGCACGGCGGACGCGATTTTCTATCACCCCGCCCACGAATACACGAAGGGCCTTCTCCGCTCCATCCCGAGAGCCGAGAATATGAACGAAAAGCTTGTTCCCATTGGCGGAACTCCCATCAACCTTCTCAATATGCCGAAGGGCTGTGCTTTCTGCCCCCGCTGCGAGAACGCTCTGAATATCTGCCTCGAGAAGCTGCCCGATGAGTACCGGGTCGGCCCCGACCATCTCGCAGCCTGCTGGATGAATATTAAAGACTATTACGAACATCAGGGCGAGACTGCTGCAGAGTGAGACAGCAGGAAGAATTCGAGCTTTATATTAGTCATATAATAATAAGGATTTTCTCATGAGTGAAACAGTAGAAAACAAGGCGACGACGAAGAGCCCGGACGGGAACCTTCTGACCGTAGAGCATCTGAAGCAGTACTTCCCGGTTTCCCAGGGAATGAAGAAGATTCCCCTGAAGGCCGTGGACGACGTTTCCTTCTCAATTAAGCCGGGTGAAACCCTGGGCCTTGTCGGTGAGTCCGGCTGCGGCAAGACGACGGTCGGCCGGACCATCCTGCAGCTCTACCAGCCGACAGCGGGTCGCATCGTATTCGACGGCGACGTCCTCTACGACAGCGAGAAGAATATCAAGGTCGACATGCTTCCCTACCGGAAGCGGATGCAGATGGTTTTTCAGGACCCCTATTCATCCCTGGACCCCCGTATGACGGTCGAGGACATCATCGGCGAGGGCCTGGATGTCCATCATCTCTATAAGACAAAGGAAGAGCGCCGGGAGAAGATCCTTTCCCTCATGGAGCTGGTCGGCCTCAATGCTGAGCATGCCATGCGCTATGCCCATGAGTTTTCCGGTGGCCAGCGGCAGCGAATCGGCATTGCCCGTGCCCTGGCCGTGGATCCTCAGTTCATCGTCTGCGACGAGGCGGTATCCGCCCTCGATGTTTCCATTCAGGCCCAGGTTCTCAATATGTTCGAGGAGATTCAGGAAAAGCTGGGTGTGGCCTATCTATTCATTGCCCATGACCTCCTGGTCGTCCACCATATTTCCGACCGGATCGCGGTCATGTACTTAGGACGCATGATGGAGACAGCGGATGCGGATGAACTGAACGACAACCCCATCCACCCCTATACCCTGTCGCTTCTCTCAGCGGTACCGATTCCGGATCCCGAGACGGCCCGCCATTCTCACCGTATCGTCCTGGAAGGAGACGTTCCTTCTCCCCTGCATGCGCCGAGCGGGTGTCCTTTCCGGACTCGCTGCCGGTATGCGACCGAGCAGTGCGCGGCGGAGATGCCGGAGCTCAAAGACAGAGGAAACGGGCATTACGTGGCCTGCTTCAACAAATAATCCGCGGGCGGCGCTTTATATTATTCTGATTCATCCTGCATGGACACAGTCTGTGCGGTTTGAATAATGTGTCAGGACGGGTCGCATGCCTGCCTGTGGCACGAAGCGGAGGCGAAAGCTTCGCCTCTGAAAACACTAGTCCAAAGAACTAGAGGAGGAAAAGAAAGATGAAGAAGAAGATTCTCGCAATGCTTCTTGCAGCCTGCACGGCTGTAAGCATGGCAGCGTGCGGATCGACGGCCAAAAAGACAGATACGTCTGCCGAGAAGACCGACGACACCGCATCCGAAGAAGAAGAGACCTATGACTGGTCCAAGTACGACGCTCTGATCGATCAGATCCGTACCGACACCGACTTTGCTGATCGTGTGGACCTCATGCATCAGGCTGAGGACATGCTCATGTCCACATGGGCTGTCATCCCCATCTACTACTACAACGATATCTACATGATGAAGCCCAACGTTTCCGGCATGTACGATACCGTATACGGCATCAAGTACTTC
>OMTX01000097.1 GCA_900314085.1 uncultured Lachnospiraceae bacterium
CATTTCCCTGCCTTTCTCCGCAAACGGCATCCCCCTCACTGCGCCGCTCGGGGCATTTCCCTGCCTTTCTCCGCAAACGGCATCCCCCTCACTGCGCCGCTCGGGGCAAAATCAAGCCGCTCCACACAAACGGCATCCATACGTCAGACAAATTTGCTGAGAATCAGATTTTCTACCTCTTGCAAATCAAGAGGAAAATCCGCCGTTTCATAAGTAAGCAACAAGTTCTCGTTCGGAATATACCCCATCTGCAAATAGATACTAACTTTTGCTCCTGCCTTTGAAGCATATGACTGGCTATCCATCATGCCAAAATGCTCCCAAATATAAATCTTATGTGTCTTGGGATGCATGATTGTGAAGTCAGGAAAGAAAGAGCCTGCAGGCGTTTCCAGCAAACATTCGTAACGATAAGGAATACCGTATTTTTCAAGCATCATCGCAATTAAAAGTTCTGATTTCGAGCGTACGCAAACCCCGGTATTTGTTTTCAGCTTCAGTGCTTCCGGATATGACGGATTTGACGAAAAAGGCTCATTCTTCCACTGCTCAACACTTTTATCTTGAATTCCGAGAAGAACGCAGTATTCCTGATTCGAAAGAAGCTTTTCTAAATGCGATGTCTTACTTCTACAGGCGTTCAAGTATTGCTGACAGGCGAGAATTTCCGTTCGTACCTCAGCAAGTCTGGCCTTTCTCCATCCGATTTTAGCAAGCAGCACTGCTAAATCCCGTTGTTTCTTCGACAGATATTTTCTCTCCCCTCCGATAATTACATACCATTTTGTCTTGTTGCCGCTGGAATAGATGACTAACCTCCTGTCATGATTTTTGTCCGCAGCTATTTCCTTCTCCAGCTTCTTCTGCTCGCGCATTAACAGCTGCAGATCCTGTTCGATTTGCTGAATTCTTGACATAATAGACGTGCCCCCTGAAAAGAAAGAAGAAATGGAAAGTGAAATGTGATGGTAGAAAAATGCTCAAAAGATTCTTGATGTGAAACAAAAATGTAACTTTGATGAAATATTTATATCATACTCAGAAGGTCTTGTAAACCACAATATGAAAATATTCTCAAAATTTCAAATATAGCATCCCCCACAAGGCCGGATCGGGGCAATATCAAGCGGCTTCGTGCAAATGACATCCCCTCCACATGCCGGATCAGGGCAATATCAAGCGTCTTCGCGCAAATGACATCCCCTCCACATGCCGGATCAGGGCAATATCAAGCGTCTTCGCGCAAATGACATCCCCTCCACATGCCGGATCGGGGCAATATCAAGCGTCTTCGCGCAAATGACATCCCCCCCAACATGCCGGATCAGGGCAATATCAAGCGTCTTCGCACAAATGACATCCACCCAACATGCCGGATCAGGGCAATATCAAGCGTCTTCGCGCAAATGACATTCCCTCCACTCGATACAGCAACGCTGCAATGGCTCGTTGCTTACAAAAAACCGGGCCGCTCCCACATAGGGAGCGGCCCGGCCTGCTTCAAAGACCTTCCGGCCCTTGTCAAAGTTCTTCTATTTCACTTCCCCGGTCAGCCGCATCTGGATGCGGTCGAGGACTTCCTTCGGGACGGTACCGTCCTTGTAGAGGTCAGCCATCGTCGATTCGGACTTCAGCAACACGGTGACATCCAGCCAGCCGGCATCACGGAATTCGTCATCGAAGACGGAAAAAATTCTTCTGTCACACAGAACATCTTTGAGCGGTGTATCCAGAATTTCCATGAAAATGCTGCCTCAACTCTATACATATCCGCTCTGCAGAACCAGGAAAAACGCCTGCTTGCGCCGTCTTCCGAATCCCCGCAGGGCCTATGAATAGAAAATTTCCAAAAGATAATTACACGCGGGAAAGGTACTCGCCGGTACGGGTGTCAATCTTGACCTTGTCGCCCTGGTTGACGAAAAGAGGTACCTGAATCTCAGCGCCGGTCTCAACCGTGGCGGGCTTTGTCGCGCCGGTAGCGGTATTGCCCTTGACGCCGGGCTCGGATGCGGTGACTTCAAGCTCTACGAAGAGCGGAGGCTCAACAGCGAAGATGTCGCCGTCAGAGGAAACGACCTTTACCATTTCGTTGTCCTTGACGAACTTCATTTCCTCAGCGATGTCTGCTGCGGGAAGCTGGATCTGCTCGTAGGTCTCGGTATCCATGAAGTAGTACATGTCGCCGTCGTTGTAGAGGTACTGCATATCCTTGCGGTCGATGCGGGCCTGGGGAACCTTCTCGGTCGGGCGGAATGTACGCTCGATGACGCCGCCGTTCTTGACGTCCTTCAGCTTCGTGCGGACGAAAGCCGCGCCCTTGCCGGGTTTTACGTGCTGGAATTCGATGATCTGATAGATGCTGTTTTCGTACTCGATTGTGATACCGTTTCTGAAATCACCTGCTGATATCATTTCAAAAAAATCCTCCTTGTTGTCAAAAAGAAACCAACTGTTTCTGCGGCCATTCGCTATGATATATGGGCAATAATACCCATATATCATAGCTGCCGTACCAAAAGGCGGCCCGCTGCGGCGCATTGAAGATTCGCACCAAGTGCGAAGCGCCGCAGCTCTGAGCCCTCGGGACTGCTTCGCAGCCCTCGCGGATTCTGCGTCTTCAACAAGTACGAATTGCTTCCTGCAAAAACAGCCTGTAATATTCTACACAAATGGCGTGTCCTTTTCAAGCCTTTTTATGACTAATGTAAAGCGAGCCATTTGCTGCCATCACCGTTTGCCGGACGAATCCCGCGTGAACTGCAGTAACCGGTCCGGGGCGGCAGTCCGCAGCGGCAATTACTTGAAATTCTCTTCCTCAATCTGCCCGGTCCGGGGCGGCAGTCCGCAGCGGCAATTACTTGAAATTCTCTTCCTCAATCTGCTCAAGCAGGGCAACGCGGTCTGCATGCCGGCCGCCGAGAAATTCGGCATTTAAAAAAGCGTCGACGATATCATACGCCAGCTCTTCACCGACAATGCGGGCACCGAAGGCGACGATATTTGCATTGTTGTGCTGCTTGATGAGACGAGCCGTAGTAGCGTCAGAGCAGACGCCTGCGCGGATGCCCTTCACCTTGTTCGCGGCAAGGGAAATTCCAACGCCGGTGCCGCAGACCAGGACGCCCTTCTCGCACTCGCCGGAAGCCACCGCATCTGCGACCTTTTTCCCGAAAACAGGGTAGTCGCACCGCTCCTCCGAATACGTCCCGTAGTCCTTCACTTCGTATCCCGCATCGATGAGATGCTGCTTTACCTTCTCCTTCAGGGCGTACCCCGCGTGATCAGCTCCGATGGCTATCATATGGTTCTCCTTTACAAAAAAATCATCAATACAAAAAACATGCGCTTCTGCGGCACCGTCCCGGTGCCGCACAGGCAGGCAGCAGCGTCCGTGCAAAAGAAAAGGCCGCGCGCAGATCCTGCACACAACCTTTAAAGTATAGTCCATCTTTTAGAAAATTTCCACCCATCCGACTATCCCGCCAGTCCCCTGACGGGGGACGAAATTCCAGGCAGCTGCAATTTTTGCCCACGGACAGTCCCCTGACGGGGGACGGAATCCCGGCGATGCTGCAGGAAGAACGCCTGTAGCCTTTTTACGACTCGAAATTATTCTGCCCGCTGACAAGGGGCACTGCCTGCACGTGCCGCCCGCCTGCCGTATAGATGCGGTAGAAGAATAATATCACCGCCTCGAGAATGCGCTTCGCCACAATCTGCGGCTCCTCATGCCACTTCCACACAGGCTTCACAAGAACGGACCGCATTCCTGCGTTGTTTGCGCCCCAGATGTCCGTCAGGATCTGGTCGCCGACGAAGAGCGTCTGCTCAGGCGAAACGGAAAGTCTTTTGCAGGCCTCGAGATACCCTGCAGCCCCGGGCTTCCCCGCCTTGAAGATATAGCCGTCGCCGCCCACCGCTTCGCAGAAGGTTTTCACCCGGGGCTCTTTATTATTCGAAATGAACATGCAGCCGTAATCAAGCCCCTTCAAATACGTGAAGAAGGCCTGTGCGCGGCCATCCGCCGGGGCGTTGTGGGGCACCAGGGTATTGTCGACGTCAAACAGGACTGCCCTGTACCCCTCTCGATACAGCGCTGCAAAGTCTATGATATATGTGCTTTCTACGTAGTCGCCGGGAAAAAGCTTTGCCATAATCTTCTAATCTCTATATCCGGACTGTGCGGGCTTTCCGCAGGGCTCCGGCGCAGTTTGCATGCACAGTCTCCGGATTTTTCCGGTGCTATATAACAGCATGTCCGGTGTACCGGGATCTGTGAATTCATATTAGCCTGAAAAGGGAAAAAAATTTGAGCCGGAAGAAAGCGGAAACCGCCATCCCCCGGCTCGAATATTATTCATAAAAATCAGAACGTAAAGTTCTCTGCTCCGCGTACCGCTGCGTCCTGCTGCGTAGCTGCATCCGTACCCGCATTTGCGGCGCTCGCACGGGCTCCCGCCTCGCCAACGAAGTACTGGTACTGGTGAAGAACCTCGTCACGCTGCATATCGGAGACCGCCTTCTCGACGTCCGCCGTCCGCAGGGTATTTTCAATCTTTCCCTTGCTTTCAGGCTTGTAAAGGGCGTCAAAATCAGGTGCCTTGAATGTCTGCTTCGCCTTCGCCTCGGCAATCTTTGCCTCGTCAGCAGCCGCAGACGACTGGCCGGAGGTAGAAGAACCGGCGTTTCCGGAAGCTTCCGCTGCCTTCCCGGCACGGCTCACATGTTCAATTGAGGGAGTGGATGATACGTAGCCGCCAATCGGCCGGATTCCTGAAACGTTCATGGCGTTTTCCTCTAATGGTAAATATCGGTGTATACGATGTCCTGACCTTCAGCTTTCTCAGAATGCTGCCGGCGTCGAGTCAATGCTTGCAGGCCGCTTTCCCTTCTGCTGATGCTCGAATCAGAAACGGATTTCTTTCATTACACCTGATATATCGGAGGTGGTGGGAAAAAATTTATACGCGCTGCGGGCAAATCACAAAGAGTTCATAAATATGCGACGGGCGCCTGTCCGGATATCCCCTGCAGCTCGATATCAGCAAACTGCAGCGGCCCCTGTATGAGGCTCCATCTGCCGCCTTATTTTTCCTTGTTTTCGTCCTTGTCCAGCATGGTCTTCAGCTCGTTCATGAAGGTGTTCACATCCTTGAACTCACGGTAAACGGATGCGAAGCGGACATAAGCGACGGCGTCGACGTCCTTGAGCTTGTCCATGACGAGCTCGCCGATCTTCGCCGAAGGAACTTCCTTTTCCTCGCTATTGAAGACGGCCGTCTCGACCTCGTCCACCAGCTTCGTGATCTGGCCCGCGGAAACCGGCCGCTTGTGGCAGGCGCGCAGGACGCCGGACTCGATCTTTGACCGGTCAAACTGCTCGCGGGTATTGTCCTTCTTGATGACGATCAGGGGGATTGTCTCAATCTTCTCGTAGGTCGTGAAGCGCTTGCCGCAATCGTCGCAAAGCCGCCGTCTCCTGATGCTGTTGTCGTCGTCAGCGGGACGGGAATCGATGACGCGGTTGTTGTCGCTGCCACAGAAGGGACACTTCATAGGATGCCTCCAAAACGCCAACATCTTGGCGTGTGCATTTTTTCAGGTCACAAGACTTAGTATACTGAAAGGCATCCGATTTTGCAAGAAAAATATACGCAATGCGGAGGGGCTGCAGGGGGGGGTGCCGGAGGGCAGACGGCGGAGCTTGGAACTATTCCCCGAATTTTTGCATTTGACCCCTACATCCCGGGCTGCCCCGTCCCTCCCCGGCGGGCGTTTGGCACTATACGGCAAGTTTTTTTCATTTGACCCCTACAACAAAAGCCAGTCGTTGGCGTAGTAGCACGCAATGCGTGTCATATCACTCGGGAACTGGAACTATTCAGCAAATTTTTGCATTTAGCACCTAAAACTCGTCCTAATACGCCCCGCGCAGACGGGCGTTTGGCACTATACGGCAGGTTTTTTCATTTGACCCCTACGCATCCCACCGGCAGAAGAAAGCGGCGGCGCTGCACATGGCAGCGCCGCCGCGGGAAGAATCTCACACATTAAACCTGAAGAGAATAACGTCCCCGTCCTTGACCTCATAATCCTTGCCGTTCGTTGCCACAAGCCCCTTTTCCTTTGCCTCCGCCGTGCCGCCGCATTCGACGAGGGTTTCGAAGGGCACGGTCTCGGCGCAGATGAAGCCGCGCTCGAAGTCCGTGTGGATCTTGCCGGCCGCCTGGGGAGCAAGGGTTCCCTTTTTGATGGTCCAGGCCCGGGACTCATCTTCCCCGCACGTCAGGAAGGAGATAAGGCCGAGGAGGCTGTAAGAAGCCTTGATCAGCTTGTCGAGGCCGGACTCCTTGAGTCCGAGGTCCTCAAGAAAGGCCTGGCGGTCTTCGTCGGAATCGAGCTCTGAAATCTCCGCTTCCATTTCAGCGCAGACGACGTATACCGCAGAGCCCTCTTTCTCAGCGTATTCACGAACCTGCTGCACAAAGGGATTCGACGCCCCGTCGTCAGCAATGGAGTCCTCGTCGACGTTTGCCGCATAGATCACGGGCTTTGCCGTCAGAAGGTTGTAGCCGTCGAAGAGCTTCTGCTCGTCTTCGTCCTTGCACTCGAATTTCTTTGCCGGATTTCCGTCCTCCAGGAAGGGACGCAGCCGCTCCAAAAGCTCGCCTTCCTTCCGGTATTCCTTCACCATCTTCGCCTGCTTGCCGACCTTCCCCCAGCGGCGCTCAAGGACTTCCATGTCGGCGAAGAGGAGCTCCATATTGATGGTTTCGATGTCGCGGACGGGATTGATGGAACCGTCCACGTGAACGATGTTTTCATTCTCAAAGCAGCGGACGACGTGAATGATAGCGTCGCACTCGCGGATATTCGCCAGGAACTGGTTGCCAAGCCCCTCGCCCTTTGATGCGCCCTTGACAAGGCCTGCGATGTCGACGAAATCGATGGTCGCCGGCGTCACCTTCTTCGAGTGGTACATCTCGCCGAGCTTCTTCAGGCGGGCATCAGGGACGGCAACGACACCGACGTTCGGATCGATCGTGGCAAAAGGATAATTTGCAGCGAGGGCTCCCGCCTTCGTCAGTGAGTTAAAAAGGGTGGACTTGCCTACATTCGGCAGGCCGACGATTCCTAGTTTCATATTATTCTCATTCTCCTTCAAAATAATGTAAAAAGGGCTGTTCCGGATGACCGGCCAGCCCTACAAATATAGCACAAGCGTGCCCTCTTTCATAGAAAAAATTCCGCATGGAGACCACCCGGGAAAAATGCAACCGGCACCGGTACGTTTTTTGCCGGTGGGAAAAGACCTGCACATGACTGATTCAGTCATCCGTGATGTAGACGTCCGGCTGGATGGCAAAGCCCCAGTCGGGATAGAGCCCCTGCACCTCGGAGCAGATCTCTTTGACAGCCTCGAGCCGGTCGCACTCGAAGGAGAGGACGACATCAAAGGAGGCAAATTTCTCGTCAAAATCAGCATAGAAGCCGTGGAAGCTCATCGCGTAGTCGTGGGCCATAACGGTCTCCATGATGGCCGTCTCCATCTTCTTTGCCGCATCGTCCGTTGTGTTCCGTGCATAGAGGCCGATGCCGGTCAGGATGACGCCATGCTTCATATAGACCTTCTGCTGGATGCGGCGGTCAAGGGCGTCGATGTCCACCGCTGTCAGCGTGTCGTCAACCTCGACGTGAACGGAGCCGTAGTTCTTGTCGGGGCCGTAGTTGTAGAGGAAGAGGTCGTAAGCCCCGTGGACCTCCGGGTCCTCCGTGATCGTCTTCTTGATGGCGACAACCAGGGCAGGATCTGTCCGCTGGCCAAGGATGTCATTCAGAGTCTCGATCATCATCTCAACGCCGGACTTGATGATGATAATAGCGATGACAACGCCGACATACGCTTCCAGGCTGACCTTCGTCAGAATGTAAATAATGGCTGACGCCAGCACCGATGCCGAAAGGACAGCGTCAAAGGAGGCGTCGGAGCCCGAGGCGATGAGGGACTGGGAATTGACCGCCTTCCCCCGCTTCTTGAAAAAGGCACCGAGGAAAAGCTTCACGACGATGGCCGCGGCAATGATGATCAATGATATGAATGAATAATCCGCTGCCTCCGGATGTACAATTTTTTTCACCGACTCGGTCAGCGACGTAATGCCGGCATAGAGGATAATGCCGGAAATCACCATCGCCGTCAGATATTCGATGCGGCCGTAGCCCAGGGGATGCTTTTTGTCCGGCGCCTTTCCGGCGAGCTTCGTCCCGATGATCGTAATGACGGACGATACGGCGTCCGAGAGATTGTTCACGGCATCAAGGGTGATGGCGATGGAATTTGCAGCAATGCCGATGACCGCCTTGAAGGCTGCCAGGGCAGCATTTGCAGCAATGCCGACGATTGAGGTCTTTACGATAATGCCTTCACGACTTGCAATATCTTCCTGAACACTCATGATATTCTCCTTGAAACGGGTCCCTGCCCTGAATAAAAATCCCCCCTACTTTACAGCAGGAGGGAAGGCATTTCAAGATTGATCGAATGATATCTAAACAGATTACAGCGCCTGTACAATTGCGTCGTAAAGCTCGTCGTAGGTCGTAAGCGCGGGATACTGCGGGTAGTCGCGCCGGATGGCGTCCGTCGTCCGGAAAAGGAAGCCGGCCTTCGACGCCTCAATCATGCCGAGATCATTGAAGGAATCGCCGGATGCTATGGTTTCAAAGCCGATAGACTGCAGAGCCTTCACTGTCGTAAGCTTCGACTTCTCGCATCTCATCTGAAAACCGGTGATCTCGCCGCTTTCCGCCACTTCCAGGGTATTGCAGAATATCGTAGGCCAGCCCAGCTTCTTCATCAGCGGCGTGGCGAACTGCTCGAAGGTATCGGAAATAATGATGACCTGGGTGACGGCGCGGAGCCGGTCGAGAAAGTCCTTTGCCCCCGGCATGGGATCGATCTTTGCAATCGTCTCCTGAATTTCCCTGAGGCCGAGACCGTGCTCCTTCAGAACGCCGAGGCGCCAGCGCATGAGCTTGTCGTAGTCCGGCTCGTCCCGCGTCGTTTTCTTAAGCTCCGGTATCCCTGAGGCCTCCGCAAAGGCAATCCAGATCTCCGGTACCAGCACTCCCTCCAGGTCAAGGCATACGATATTCATCATCTACTCCTTTTTTGCTTTCTCACGCCAACAGATAAAAGCCTATTCAATAATAGACGCTGTGTCAAGCCATACACCCCGTCTGCCGGAAATCCCGGGGAATTTCCCCTCAGACATCGGCAGGCGGGCGGCCAATCCGGTCAGTTTTCCGGCGGTTTGTCCCCCCGCAATATCGCAGAAATAATCTGAGCAGAAACCTCTGCCGCCCGCTCCGCATGAATCCTGTTCATCGCGTCTTCAAAGGCAGCCTGCTGCCGCCTCTCCTCAAGCTCCGCCAGTTTCTCCTGCCGGCGTTCGCTCTCTGACTTCCTGCTTTTCGCCCGCCAGGCGGTCTTCTGCTTGTTCTCGCGGGCGGCGGCCGCATCACCCAGGATGCGGCCGCCGGATGAGGCGGTCTGCCTGCTGCCGGTCATCCTTTCACCTGAAGCCTTTTCCTGAGGTCCGGCCGAAAAGCTCTCCTGCCGCGGCCTTCCCGCAGCCCGTTTTTCATAAGCCTCCGGCAGGACGCCGCCGCCCCCGCCTGCTTCCAGGGCGTCATACGTCGCCATCAGGTACTCGTAGGCATCGACGATGTCGTAGTACTGCCAGGCGACAGACGGCTCCGGGTGGGCATCCGGATGGTAGACCTTCAGGAGGTCTCTGTATGCACTTTTCACGTCCTCCCGGGTAGCAGGTCCCGTCAGGCCCAGCTGCAGGAGGGCATCTCTTGGAGAATTGAATTTCATAGCATTTTCATTGAAGCGCCAACGCGGGGGCGGCAGGAATGTTCAGAATCATATTATTCTGATGAATCTGTCAAAGGCGCTGCCCCGGAAGCTCTGGCGGGAGCCGCAATTTCCGGTCATCCAGACGGGGTGCCATGATACACAGGCAAAAATGCCTCAGCCGCCGGCAGGGTTGCTATAGTAGAAGGTCAGCACCAGCATATCGCGGCGCTCATTGTAATAGACCTGGGAAAGCCCCGGGCAGTAAAGGCCGAAGTTCCCTTCCGTAATGAAGTACTGCTTTGCCTCGTCAAAGAGCTCGGCGCTCGAAAACTTGACCGAGCATTGCCCTTCACCCGACGAGTAGGCCCTCTTCAGGAGGCCGCCCAATCCGGTGTGGTTTACGCTGTCGAAATAGTGCCCCTCCCTGCGGTAGTAGCTGTCTGCCGTCGCTGTGCAGTCCGGCACCGCAAAATCCGCCGTCACCGTGTGCGTCGTTGAAAGCTCCTCTGACGTCACATTCAGGTAGGCATAGCTCACCGTCTTCGACTGGGAGGAGCCGCCCAGGAAGCGGGAATTTCCCCACGTCGCATCAAAGTAATAATATTCCCCGTCCAACCGCACCAGGTCCCAGGCGTGGGCGTTTCCGTTTGCAGTCCCCCGCACGACGGCTGCCTGGATGCCCTCCCGCTGCAGCATCACTGCCGCGGCGTTTGCAATCCCCTGGCAGACGCTCTTCCCGTTCAGAAAGACCGACAGGATATTCTGGTTCTCCGGCGCCCCTTCCGTATATTCAACGCGGTTGATCAGGGTTTCATAGATATAGCGGGATTTTGCATAGTCGTCGGCTCCCGCCGGCATGCCGGAAAGCCAGCCGGAGACAGCCGTCTCCACCTGCGCCTCATAGTCCTGCTTCTGCTCCGCCGTCATCGTATAGGTCGGATAGAAGATCAGCTTCTGCCCGAGGGCCGCCGCCGAAACGGAATAGCTGTAGCCGTCCACCCAGAAGATATCCGCATGGTCGCTGATCACGGAATAGAAAATCCGGCTCAGGGTTTCCCTGTCACAGCGGTCAATGGCCACTTCCTTGTCGAAATTCAGAAAGGCGCTGCAGATGCGGTCGTAGATTGCCTTCTCGTCAGCGGAAAGGGTGGAATAGGCATAATATTCCTCCGACACCGTCTGCACATCGCCGCCGTCGGAAAGGACGGCGGAAATATCCTCCGGCAGGGAAGACGCGGGCTGCCCGCCCGTCTCCGGAACAGAAGCCTCCTCTCCTCCGAAAAGGGAAGCAATATCCGAACCGTTCTCGTGCACGAGACGGACGATAGCAGCTCCCGCTATTGCGATGCAGGTGATGGCGACGAGCGCCACGATCAGGGCTAGAATTTTCCGAAAGGCATTTTTCATAAGCAGGAAAGAACAACGAGACAGATTCGCCGGGAGCCGCATGAGGCATCCTGCAGCGGGGAGCCCGGCAGGAAATCTCCCCGGGTATATGCAAGCAGGAAATCTCCCCGGGTATAAGTAAGCGGAGCGGGGAAACCCCGCTCCGCTTCAGTTTCAGTTCAATCGATCTATCACAACAGATGCGATCAGCCGATGACAGTGACGTTCACTGCCTGAGGGCCTCTCTCGCTCTGGCTAACTTCATACTGAACCTTGGCT
>OMTX01000069.1 GCA_900314085.1 uncultured Lachnospiraceae bacterium
CAGGTCGAGACGGTCTGCCTCATTGAGAAGGCGCGCTAGGGTTGACAGAAAAGCCGGCTTTGTTACAATAGCGTTCGGTATTTTTGAATGTGAAGTGAGGAGAGAGTTCAGCTGATATGAAGCGCTCAGTACGGAATTTGATCATCGTTGCCCTGATTGTCCTGGCGGCAATCCTGGCCTTTGTCATCGTGCGCCTTTCCAAGGCGCCTGGGAAGAAGGATGTGGAGGAAGGCACCTCCTACCTCACTGAGCAGGAGGAGAAGGATGCTTCCGCCGTAGAGGACGCCATCAAGGAAGAGGAAAAGAAGAAGCAGCAGGAAGCCCTGCTTGCCGCCCAGAGCGAAGAGCAGAAGCAGAAGCGGCTGGCGGAGCTCACGGACGGGACAGTCGATGTCTGGAGCCTGTTCGGGGATACCGTCATCATGGGCGATTCCCGGGCGGTCGGCTTCTATGTCTACAAGTTCCTTCCCCAGGCCCAGGTCCTGGCAGAGGGCGGGGCGACGATCCGGAACATCGAGCCCCACTTCGAGGAACTCCACGCCATCAATCCTTCGCGGATCTTCCTCTGCTACGGCCTGAACGATGTCTCCATCGGCTACTGGAAGGAGCCGGCGGAATATGTCGCTGAATACACGGAGATCCTGCAGAAGATGCACCAGGAATTTCCGGACACGGAGATTTACGTGAACTCCATCATTCCCGCCCAGGACAAGGCCTTTGAGGTCATGGACGTCTGGCGCCGCATTCCGGAATTCTCCGAAGCCGTCCACCAGGCCCTTGACGGGACGGAGACCGGCTGGATCGACGTGAACGGCATCGTCGCGGACAATCAGAACCTCTATGATCCCGTGGACGGCATCCATATGCGGAAGGAGTTCTATCCACTCTGGGCGGCCCAGATGATCGTGCAGGCGGAGTCACAGGAAGCGGAAAAGGCAGCAGAGGCTTCTGAAGCCGGAAGCAGTGAAACAGAAGCAGCCGGCGGGGAGAGTGGGAAATGAGATCAGCCCGGACGATAGGACTTGAAATCGCCCGCTGGGCCTGCGTCTTTGCCCTGGCGCTCTTCTTTGTCCTCAGGGCAGCAGGCGCCGAGGTAAGTACTGCGGACTTCTCTGCGGTCTCGGCAGCTGTCTCCTCCGGCATGGAGAAGGAAAACGTCGAAGAGGGGACGAACCAGATGATCCGCCGCCTCTACGGGCTGAACCCGGAAGACTACGAGGGCATATTATTATACTATCCGAAAACCAATATGGCCGCCGAGGAACTCTTCCTCGTGAAGCTGAAGAGCGTTGACCAGCAGGACAGCGTGCGGGAAGCCGTGGAAAAACGCCTTGCGACGCAGAAAAAGAACTTCGACGGCTACGGCACCTACCAGTACGGAATGCTCTCGGACGCAGTAATTGACGTGAAGGGGAATTATATCCTCTTTGTCTCGTCTGAAAACCCGGACGAAATTGATGAGGCTTTCAAAAAGAGCCTGTAAGGGGACAAGGCAGTGACATTTTCTTCGCTTACATTTCTCTTTCTCTTTCTGCCGGTCTCCGTGGCGGCATTTTACCTGATTCCTGCCCGCTTCCGGACGGCGAGAAAGATCGTCCTCCTGGCCTTAAGCGTCCTTTTCTATGCCTGGGGAGACGCAAGTCTGCTGCCGGTTCTCCTGCTTTCGGTGTGCTTTAATTATTTTTCCGGCGTGCAGATTTCTGCCCTGAAGGAAAAGAATAATCTAAGCGCCGCCCGTTTTGTGATGATTTCCGCCGTGGCCGTGAACGCCGGTGCGCTCGCTTTCTTCAAGTATGCCGGCGTCGCTTTCCCTCTCGGTGTTTCCTTCTATACCTTCTCTGCAATCTCCTACATTCTCGATCTCTATATGGACCGGGCGGAAGCAGACAAAAACTTCCTGAACGCCGCCTTCTACATGCTCTTTTTCCCCAAGGTCATTTCCGGCCCTATCGTGGAATATAAGGACATGCAGGAGCAGATCCGGGAGATGAAGGCGGCATCGCGGGAGGAGTTCTGCGGCGGCCTTTACCTCTTCCTGATCGGCCTCTTCAAAAAGGTCCTGATTGCGGATCCCGTTGGCATCACCTTCGACCGCCTGCAGGCTTCTTCGCAGGTGTCTGCGGGAACCGCCTGGCTTACGCTCATTTTCTACTCCCTGCAGCTCTACTTCGACTTCAGCGGCTACTCCGATATGGCGATCGGCCTGGCGCGGACATTCGGCTTCTCCTTTGAAATGAACTTTGACTATCCTTACACTTCATCGAGCCCGACGGAGTTCTGGCGCCGCTGGCATATTTCCCTCGGCAGGTGGTTTCGTGACTACGTCTACATTCCCCTGGGCGGAAACCGCTGCAGCAGGAGCCGGCAGCTTCTGAACCTGTCTGTCGTCTGGATTCTGACGGGGCTCTGGCACGGAAACACGCTGCCCTTCCTCTTCTGGGGCATCTACCACGGGGCTTTCGTGATCCTGGACAAGTTCTGTCTCAAAGGCTTTCACGAGAAGGCGCCGAAGGCTTTTCAGGTCTTTCTCACAACCCTGATGGCCTTCTTCGGCTGGTCCTTCTTCTTCAATCCGACGCTTGCTGACTGGGGAACCTTTGCGGGGCGGCTCATCGGGATCGGAGCGGCCGGCGCCATTGACGGGACCTTCCTCTACAATCTCCGGACGAACGCAATCCTTCTCGTCATTGCTTTCATCGGCTGTGGTCCGTGGATCCGTCGCCTGCACGAAAAGTTCATTTACCGGGAGAAGGGGAGCGCCGCCTTCTGGGCGTCGGCAGCCGTCCACGCCGTCCTCTTCGTTTTCACCATCGGAAACATGGTGGGCTCCACCTACCAGACCTTCCTCTATTTCCGCTTCTGACGGAGTCTATCTATGAATGAGAATAATATAAAACTCCATAGCGGATCAGGACCGGAAGCGGAGGCAGAAGCCCGGCGGGAGCGGCGGAAGAAGCGGCGGCAGGAGAGCCGCCGCGCCTTTCACCTCGTTATGGCGGGCATCCTCGTTTGCTTCATCCTCGCCTTCCTTTTGATCAATCTTTTCGTTCCCACGAAGGCTTTTTCCTCTGACGAGAACCGGACGCTTGCCGCCCGGCCGGCGCTCACCTGGGAGACCGTGAAAAACGGGAAATTTTTCTCCGCGTACGACACCTATTATTCTGATCAGTTCGTGGGACGCCCCTTCTGGATGAAGGTGAAGACGGCGGGACTCACCCTGCTCGGGGAAAAGGAATCCGGAGACGTCTACTTCGGGCGCGACGGATATCTGCTCGGGAAGCCGGTGACACCGGACAGGAAAGCGGAAGAGCGGACGATTTCCGCTATCAATACCTTTGCAGCGGCAAATCCCGATCTTTCGCAGACCATGATCCTCGTGCCGGACGCGGCGTCGGTGCTTTCGAGGGAGCTTCCTGCGAATGCTCCCGTCCGGGACCAGAAGAAGGACATCGGAGACTTTGAAAAGCAGCT
>OMTX01000167.1 GCA_900314085.1 uncultured Lachnospiraceae bacterium
TGTTTCTTGGCTAGTTTCATTAATTTCTTGGTTAGTTTCATTTATTTCTTGGCTAGTATGAAAGGCTTCTTGGTCAGTTTCTTGGCTGATAGCCAAATACTGATTCCGATACAGATTAATGCGGAGCCCAATCTCCAGATCGATAAATTCCGGTTCCCGGAGGCCATATTCCTTCATTTCCCGCATGAGTTTCGGAATGCCGCTTCTCCATTCTTCGATCATATTCATATAGAGGAATGCGTGTGCCAATGCCTTGTTCCGGATCTTGGAATAGCCTTCCTGCATCTTCTGAATTGTCACACCCGGAAGCAAACCACCGGGCGAGGTGATCTCCAGACGGTCATCATAGATTGCCACCTGAATGTGCGAATTCTGCGGAAAGCTGCAGTTCATCACGGCATTGATAATCAGCTCCCGGATACTGTCCGGCGGCAGCTCATAAACATCTTGCCGATAGATGCCGACAAACCTTGCTCCAAGGAGGAAACTTTGAAAGAAAAGTATTCACAAGTCGATCTTGGTTCTTTATAGATACATTCCCTACTTTTTCATTCCAATCTAAAATCTTAACATAGGCATACCTATTGATTTATTACTCAAATACATCCTTCATTGTTGTTGGTTACCATCACCGCCTTGCTGAATTTGAGTATTGTCAGCATTGGAATAAAAGTTGTTCGTATAATTATTGATCACATGTGATTCATGTGCAGTTCTAAGCTCGTCATCCGTGAATCGTAGTCCTTCGCCAACAATTCCATTTTCTTCCAATAATATTGACCAGTCCAAAATCCGATTTCTTACAGCACTAATAATTTTGCGAAGTTCCGATTTTGATGCCTGGAAGGAATATTTCGTTGGCATGAAACCATTTGACTTATTTAGGATTTCCGCCATCTCTCCTGGAACTGTAAATCCAACATTTCCGTTACTGTCATTATAAACATCAGAAATGGCAGCAATCGGCAAGGCAACTGGCATTTTATTAAAAATATCAGAAGTTTTCCCATCAAACACTACTGGAATCCATCCGTGATACGGATTCCAAGCCTTTATTTCTCCGCCAATAATTCTATAATCCGGAATATTATCTTTATATCCATTTTGCTCACATGAAATCCATTTTTCAAATTCTGTAAGCTGTAGTTTTCGAGCTACTAAGTAAGCCTTTCTCAGAAGAGTTTCAATGTCTACGCTCTCATTAATAGCTTCTGCCTGAAGCTGTATTACTATTCCTTCTTCCATTTTCACCTCAATAAAACTGATACTAATTGAAGTATTCCTGAAGCAATGAGTCCACCAGCCGCATTAACAGAAAGATCGCGAATGTATGTGATTATTCCTCTTTTTTTCTCCTCTGAATTAGGTTCATTGCTCACGGACTCTAATTCACGAGCTGATTTTCTCAATTCATTTGCATTTTCAATACCATATTCATCATTAAGCATGGGATCGTATTTCTTAATAGCACGTATCAGTTCGTCAATTTTCGATTCATCTATTTTGTCAGTTATCGATTGATTTTGTGTCGAACTAACCGTTCCTTGTTGGATTTGAACTCCATAAACGCTTCCGTAAAAATTGTTTGAATTTAGCTTTTGTTTTTCCTCATCCAAACTTTTTTCGTCAAAATAAGAAATCCCATTTCCAAGTAGAAGAAGAATATATGGATAATTATCTGCCCAGCTTATCGATACCATTTCTGCATCCTTAAGTTCTTTAAACAGGCTACGGAGAATAGCATCATCACTAACCGATAATGATTCAAATTTTTTTCTCCAATACTCAGTGTCACAACTTCCATCACTTAATCTGTGATCAAGGATTTCCTTTAATAGTCCTTCTGCTCTTCGTGTTAATTTCCTCATATATCACTCCACCCCCAACGCCTTAAATACAGCATCTTCCGCACTGTTGTAAAAGATGATCTGAAAACTCCCCATAAGTTCCGGCGGTACCGTTCCGAGATCTGCCGCTGACGTAATCGGAAGCAGGATCTTCTTTGCGCCGGAATCAAGGCATACCTGCAGGGCATTTGCCAGTTCATCTACCTTCATCAAGGTGCCGCTGATGCTGATCTCACCAAGTACGACAAGAGAGCTTTGCGCCGGTTTTGACAAGGCTATGGAGCACAACGCAATCAGCGTCGGCAATGCCAGCTTGTGTGTCATGCCAATACCCTGCAGATCCTGATAATTGATGATGTAATCCTTCGATGTTGTCGAAATGGATCCACTGATCCGGTTACCGTTTGCCTTGAGATAGTTATATGCCGTATCTGTGGCTTCCTTGCATTCCCGATCTGAACCAATACCTGTGCGGTCAAACTTGCCATTGCCCGGCAGCATCTGGCTTTCCAGCCGGAATACGCCAATCATCCCGTTCTTGCCACGGGAGACGGTATAGATCTGCCCCGGATTGCACATGCCTTCCGGGATCAGCTTGCCACCGCCCTGTTCTGGCACGGATACATAGTGCTCTTCAAATGTTTCGTTATCGATGTAGGAGAAGTTCACGTCATAGAACTCCATGCCACCGAGCTTCTTTAACTGCTCTTTGACCCGGCGGCGCATCTCCAGCGCCATTGTCAGGCACTCCGCCACGTCATCTTTTGTAAAGCTACCGTCCGGATACAGGAGCTTGATATAACCATCTACCATCTTGCGCACGGCAATAGTATCTCTTTGGTTCAGATTCCGGCCAAGACGGAAGTACTGATCCAGCGCATCTCCATAGTTCTCCTTTCGGAGTTCACGGATAAATTCCGCCAGATAGTCCGTAATGAAGCCGTAGTCATCCGTAAAATGTTCCGGACGGAATTTCGGAATCTCCCAGCCGGGGTTATAGCAATGAATACGGTCAAGAAAAGCCGTATCGGTTCCCATCTCCGGTGGAAATGGATCAAAAAGGCTAGATGTCTTCAGAAGCACATCAACACTCTGATTGATATTGCCGACAAAAACCATAGAAGCGGAGGCAGCGATCTCTTCTTTGCCACGTGCAAAGGATCCAGAAGCCATATAATCCTTCATGATCTGCACGCCATCTTTATCCTTGAAGTTGATTCCGGCAACTTCATCAAAAGCAACGCAGTCCCATAGGCCAACCAGTCCCACCTGACGTCTGCCCATGTTGTAAAAGAGATTTGCAACTGTCGTTTGTCCACCGGACACCAGAATGCTGTTTGGGGAGATTTCCTTGTACAGATGCGATTTTCCGGTGCTGCGCGGACCAAGCTCACAGAAGTTGAAGTTGTTTTCAACCAGCGGCAGCATGCGATCAAGAAGGAGCCATTTCTCGCGATAGGTAAAGGTATCCGGTTCCATGCCGGACGATCGGAGCAAAACATCCAGCCATTCGTCTTTTGTGAACGCCTTTCTCCCCTGCTTCAGCTCTTCCAAATCAATATGTGGCATCTGCACAGGTGTTAATGAGCGAACCTTAATCGGCGAGAAGTCCTTTTTCTTCTTGTACTTCACGCCCTTATCATTGAATTCTC
>OMTX01000070.1 GCA_900314085.1 uncultured Lachnospiraceae bacterium
CATCATAAATGGGAAACTTTAAATGCAGTTAAAGTTATGCTATGTTTTTCGTTGTATCGGGTTGACAGGTATATACATTTTTACAGTTTCCCGAATGGGGCACTGGTATTGCGTTTGCAACGCAAAAATTGTACAGGATTGTATCGATTTGCCTGTTACCGTCAATTTTTTGGTTTCCTGAAGGCATTGAAAACAGGGGTTTTTCACTTCCGGAATTGTATTTGATTGTACTGAATTGACAGGCAACAATCAAAAAGACAGATGCCTCAAAAGTGCATGTGTGTGGCATGAAATTGTACAGGATTGTATCGATTTGACAGGCACGCGATAAAGGAGCGGCGATGAAGACAGTATTTCTGGGCGAAGAGCAGTCAGACATCTTTTTGATTCAGTCCGTCGACAGCCATGACATGGAAGTGATGGACAGCGAATGTGCCTATATACAGAGCCACACGCCAAAGAAGGTCCGCCTTGCTGCCGTCCTGGTGGATGACTGGAACAGGGAACTGTCCCCCTGGGAGGCACCGCCGGTCTTCGGAAAAGAGGGCTTCGGGGCCGGGGCAGCGGCCACTCTTTCATATATAGAAAATAATGTAGTTCCCGCCCTTCGGGCAGAACGCGCCAAGACCAGCCCGGCAGGCAGCAATCCGGCCACTTCCTTGGGAAAAATCCCTCAGTCAGCAGACAATGTCCCCATTATCCTCGGCGGCTACTCCCTGGCCGGGCTTTTCTCCCTGTGGAGCGTATACCAGACAGACATATTCTCTGCCTGCGCTGCCGCTTCCCCCTCCGTCTGGTTCCCCGGCTGGATAGACTATGCGGCAAGCCATGCTCCGCGAACGGGTGCCATTTACCTGAGTCTCGGTGACAGGGAAAAGAAGGCACGGAACCCCATCATGGCAACGGTAGCGGATTGCATAGAAAAGCAGGCCGCCCTCCTTGGCGGCCTGCCTCACACCCTCGAGTGGAATCCCGGCAACCACTTCGTCGACTCCGACATCCGGACCGCAAAAGGGTTCGTGTGGGCAATCGAAGCGCTTGCCTGTTAAATCGATACGGCCAAATACAATTTCTGTTGCTGAAATGCTCTGTTTGTGCACTTTTCAGGAAACTGAAAAATGGGGCGTAACAGGCAAATCAATACAATCCTGTACAATTTTTGCAACGATAAGCCACGGTTTTTGCGGTCTCCGGGAAACTCAAAAAACGTATATACCTGTCAACGGCAAAAGACCTGCTACTGCTGCAGCGTCAATTCAAAAATCCCGCCATCGAACCAGATGGCTTTTCCATTCGCGTCGTTGTAGAAGGAGACTTTTTCGGTGCCAATCCGGCGAAAGCCGACTGCTTCAAGCAGGTTTACGGAAGGGGTGTTTTTTAGCCCCGTTCCGGCGGAAAAGCGCCGAATACCTTCGCCTCCCAGCGAACGGATGGCAGCGCTGACTGCCTCCCGGGCATAGCCCTGTCCCTGGGCCTCTTTCAGAAAGCCATAACTGATCTCATGCCGGTCGTCATGCAGATGGAAATTGATGAATCCGATGACCTCTCCGTCCTTCCGGCAGGCCACGAGAAAGATATGCTCCCTGCTTTGATGGGCTGCCCATCTTTTTACCATTCCACAGACGGCTTCATCCGAAAGATCCTTTGGATTATCATATACGGCATATTCTGACCTGGTCTGGTCGTCCCAGATTTTTTGCACTGCCCGCCAGTCGCTATCTTCGATTGGCCGCAGAAAAAGCCGCTCTGTCTCTGTATTTACCATATTTTGTGAATCTCCATCCGAATGAATAATAATCGTCCGCCTTTATCCGGTCCCCTCAGCTTGACAGGCAAATCGATACAATCCTGTACAATTTCACGTTCTTCCCGCGCACCTTTTCGGCACCTGTTTCCTTTCCATTTGCCTGTCAAATCAATACAATCCAAAACAATTTTTTGCACCGCAAGTCTCTGTTTCCACGGCCTTCCGGAAACCGGGATTTTGCCAATGACAGGTAAACTGATACAATCCCGTACAATTTTGGCAGCTGAAAGCCTCTGTTTCCGCGTCCTCCGGGAAACCGAAAAAACGTATATACCTGTCAACGAACAGAAGCAGACGCCGGGATTTCTTCCTCAACGTATTTCCGATATTGCACCACTGAATCGGGGCCGTAGAAAAGTGAAAGTACATCTTTGCTGCGGACTATATTATTCTTTTCCAGACCGATGTAGGCCTTGTAGCTTGAGTAGTGGTATTCCTCCGGACGGCTGACAACAGCCGCCTTGACCGGGTTCAGGTGAATGTACCGGGAAGCCTCCATCAGATACGAAGCGCTATCAATTAAACGTGCCTGATAGCGGCCCTGAAATACATGCCCGCTGCACTCATGCTGCCTGTTAAAATAGCGGGCATAGTGATACTGCAGGGCCTGCATCCATTCGCCGATCGGGTAATCCGAAGTCCGAATCAATAGATGATAATGATTGGTCATTAGGCAATAGGCATTAATAATATAGCCCTTTTCTTTGGACAACTCTTTCATTTTCTGCAGGAACTCGCCGTAATCAATAGAACTGATGAACAGATTCCCCCTGCGATTCCCCCTGTTGATCAAGTGCAGGGTAGCTCCCGGATACCATAGGTGACTTTCATTACTCATAAAAACACTCCTTTCGACATGCCAAAACCTTCAACAAACAAGGAAAAAGGGGCTGTTCAGAAAGAACAGGCCTCTGCCGCGGACTGCGGCCGACCAACCGGAACGGCGATCAAAAGATATGAGAATAATAAATCCCTCCTGACAACCTTGTCAAGAGGGATTTCTATGGGTTTAACAGGTAAACGGTAAAAATGCGGACACCGCAAAGGCGCACAGGCAGGGCCTCAAATTGTACCGGATTGTATCGATTTGCCTGTTACGGCCCAAAAATCAGTTTCCCGGGAGCCACCAAAACAGAGGCTCGCGGAAAGAGAAATTGTATTTGACTGTACCAATTTAACAGGCAAAAAAAGAGGTCTGTCCCTTCAAAATTTCCACTTCCGCCACGACCGACGTCGTCCCGAGAATGGCAAACGGAAGCCCGTATGCCTTCGCCTGCTGTACCGCCGCCTCCGTATCGGGAATCCACTCTGCGGAAATGCCTTTCTCCGCCAGTTTTCCGACCTGCCCCTTCGTGAAGACATAGTGGGGGTTCTGCGACTTTGTCAGGATGATATGATTGGAAATACCCGCCATCGCCTCCGCCACACCGCAAAAGTCCTTGTCATCCGGAATCCCGATGACGACTGTCACCTCGCCTATTCCCAACTCCTTCAGCGTCTCCTTCACTGGAACTGTGCTCGCCCGGTTGATACAAGCGTCGAGCATTATGAAAGGCTCCTGCGACAGCACCTCCATCCGGCCCGGCCAGGTCAGTGCGTCCAGTCGTTTCTTCACTTCCGGCAAATCAATTCCCCCGAGGGCATCTTCACAGAGAGCGATTGCGAGCGCGCAGTTCCTCGCCTGATGAGATCCGAGGAGGGGAATGCGGACATCCTCATATGTGCATTTTTTTGTCCGCACATCAAAGCGCATTCCCTGTTTCGTGAAAATAATATTTTCCCCAGAGAAGTCCTTCCCATAGATTTTCAGGGGAACGCCGAAGTCTTTTGCCCGCGCAGAGACTACCTCAAGGACGCTGTCTTCCTGAGGCGCCACATAGACACATTTCTGCTCCCCGTCGATCACGTGGGCCTTGTCTGCAGCAATCTCTTCAAGGGTGCTGCCCAGTTCCCGCGTGTGCTCGAGAAAGACCGTATTGATGACAGCGTAGTCGTGGCGGGCATTTGCGACGTCATCATACTGCGCCCCCTTGCCGCATTCTAAGACATTGAAATCCGTCCCCCTGCGGTTGAAGTACGTGAGCGCAAGCGCTGCCTGAATCCCCATGGGACTGATGCAGATGCCCTCCGGCAGGTTTTCTTCTATCCGCTCAAAGGCGGGACGGATTTCTTCCATACAGGAAACAAAGTCCGCATCGGAAACCGGAATCCCGTCGACGCGGAAGCGCTCCGTGAAATCCAGGATATGAGGACTTGTCAGGAGGCCGACCGTCAGCCGGCTCTGCAGGATGGCAGCAATCATATTGGCCACGGAGCCCTTGCCCTTGCTGCCGGTCACAAGAACAGCCGGCGTTTTCCCCAGACTGTGGATCAGGTCCCGCGTCAGCTCCGGGTGCCGCTTTTCTGCATCCCTGGCGCTATAATCCTGGTGAGCAGCCGCCTTCAGGTAGGAAGCATAGATGTATTCTTCAGCTTCTTCTTTCGTCATCGTCCAAATCGCCTTTGATCATCTGCAGGATTTCCCCCGCGATATTGAGCCCGCTTGCTTTTTCGATTCCCTCGAGACCGGGCATCACATTGATTTCGCAAAAATAAGGCTCATCTTCCCCGTAAAGCAGGTCGATGCCGAGAACGTCCAGACATGTCTGCCGGTAAATATCCTCTGCAATGCGCGAAAATGCCGGCGTGATGTCGAGCGGGCGGACGGAAGAACCCAGTGCGACATTTGCCCGGAAGTCCGATTCCGACCGCCTCTCCATGGCGGCAGCTGCCCGCCCGCGAATGGAAAAAAGCCGGATGTCCCGGCCGGCGCTTGCAGAAATATACTCCTCGAAAAGCCACTCCTTTTCCGGGGAAAACCGCGACAGGACAGCAGCAAAATCCTTCCTGTCCTTCACGAGAAAAATTTCCTGTCCCATGGAGCTCTCCAGTCCCTTGGCTACGAATGGAAGGCCAAGTCTGTCTGCCACGAAGCCGAAATCCGCGCTTCCTGTCATCGCAAGATAGTGCGGTTTCCGAAAGGCATCCGAAGAAAGATGCGTCAGCTGAAAGAGCTTGTTGATATGGGAATTGAATGCCGGCAGGGGATTGTAGGATCGCCCACACAGGGCATTGATTCCATCCTTGATTTGTCCGGTCTTGTACCGGATCAGGGCAAAATCCCGCGGTTCCAGCCGCCTGCCGCCGTTACAGAGAGCTCCGTTCAGAAAATACGTATCATTCACGCCAACCATGCAAAGCTTCAGCCCGACAGCCGCCGCCTCGCTGAGGAGGCGGCGGCAGGTGTAAGCGTTTCCCATGTCATTATATTTTTCAATCAGGTAGCCGCTTCGTTCCATCGCATTCTGTCCCGCACGAAAAAAGACGCCTTGAGCCGCCGATTCATTCCCGATGATCCATCTGAACGACGGCTTCGACATGCCCCGAGACAGTAGAAAATATAATCATGCTGCCCGACTGTTTGCGGGAACATGTCAAAAATTCGCCTCTGTTTGCGGAAACATATCGAAAACCCGTGTATCAAATAAGGAAACATATCTAAAAGAATCAAGGCGCAAAACTGAAATTTGTTAAATCCGATAGATCATGTCCCCCGTATTCCATATACGCATAATTCCAAAGATCGGATCATCTTCTCCTTGCCAAATCCACCCCTGAAATATTGTGTCATATCCAGAGTACCCTTCCGTAACGATTTCAAAGTCTGCATCAGGATATTTTGCGTTAAACTCAGCAAGAGAAATCGATTCCCCGCTGAACGATTTCTCCCCATCATATCCATACGGCCTGTTAAACAGCATGATGTCGCACTCTTCTATATCAGCTTT
>OMTX01000044.1 GCA_900314085.1 uncultured Lachnospiraceae bacterium
TTGTTACTCTTTTCTCCCTCTCTTCTGCAGGAAAGCCTCCCGGAACCCTCCAGGCGCCTTATATTAGTCATAAAACACTTTCCCTCAAGCCCCGCGAACCTGGGTCGGATCGGCCTTCTTCATCTCGGCCTTGTGGATGTACATATCGTTGTCCGCATTCTTCAGGACCTCATGGATGGTTCCGGATTCCGTCGTCGAAAGCTTTGCTGAGCCGGAGGCGATCTTCAGGGTAATACCCAGCTTCGTCTGCCCGTTCCACTCATCCTCCAGCATGCGGAGATTGTGCAATGCCTTGCCGTAGACGCGGTCGAGGTCGTCACCGGTAATTGTCGCCGCGAACTCGTCGCCGCCGATCCGGTATACATTCCCGTACTTGCCGAAGGACTTCTGCAGGAGGGTTGCTGCCGCCTGGATGACCTTGTCACCGACGTCGTGGCCCAGGGTATCATTGACATGCTTGAAATTGTTGATGTCGAAATAAGCGATCAGCAGGTCGAAGTGGGAGTCGAGATAGGAGTTCCCGCTCAGGGTATCGCGCGAGAAGTTGTCGCGCAGGGCATCGGAATCCCGCTCGTAGGCTGTCCGGTTGAGAAGCCCGGTCAGCTGGTCCGTATACGCCTTGTCGCGTTCGTTCATCAGGTAGCCCGTATCCTTCAGGTGCTTCCGCGCCTCAATCTCCGTATCCACGATTGTCAGGATCAGGGTAATGAGCCCGGCCGCCGTGGTCGTCGGCGCATCCGTCATATTGGACGAGGCGCTGATGTAGTAGACCGAATCGAAAATAATGCTTGCCATTGCAATGACCGCGCCGGCAAAGATAACCCAGTCAATGTCAACGGACGAATGCTCTGTCGCCGCATCCGAGAAGGACGCCACGAGAAGCTCCACCACTACAATCACGACGTAGAGCACCATGATGTAGAAGAAGAAAAGACACTCGTGCCACTCGAGGGTGCCGGAGGACGTCAATCCCAGGGAGGCGGCAATGGAAACGGCGTCCAGCACCAGCAGGGCCACGGACCATGACTGATTCTTGTGGGGCAGGATGGATGTCACGAAGTTGAAGGCAGGATATGGCAGAGCCAAAAGCACCAGGTATTTCGCCACTGTCAGCGCATCGCCTGCATAGGGCATCAGGAGGATGGGAACCGAAGACTCCATCAGAAGCCAGAAGCCTCCGAGAATCCCCGTCATATGAAGAGAAGACCGGCTGTAACGGTATTTCAGGTATTTCTGGGAAACGTCGTTGATGAGACCAATGAAACCGGTCATGATCAGGAGGATGCCTGCCAGGGCAGGAAATCCCTTCTGCAGAAAGATGCTTTGGATATACTTGCCCGCAGGACCGATAGCGATATTCTGAAAGCGCATGCGGCCGGTTCCGCCGGCATTTGAGCCGATGACTTCCACCTGTCGGCCTTCCATGGCGGGCGTCAGGGGAATCTGGTGATAGGCGCTATCCATGACAGAGCCGGCAAAGCTCTGCTCCAGATGGTAAGAATAGATTTCCTCGCCGCTGACCTGGACGGAAAAATTGACGAAACGGGACTCGAAATTCAGGCAGTCCCCGTCCGTAATCGTATCCGGAAGCTTCCGGTAGACCTGGATATTCCCGTTCCGGCTGGAGGTCCGGATATCATAGAATTCCAACATATTTGCCCGGGCGCCGCCGATGGTCTCCCAGCCTTCCTGATAGGATGTCAGGAGATTCGTATCCTTTTTCCGGGCGGGACTCTGCAGGGACAGGTGAACGAAAAGAACCGCCAGCAGGCAGCAGGCGACGACAATGATCAGCGAGAGCGCGCTTCGCCGCCGGCTTGTAAAGAAATTTCGAATTTTCTCGAGCATGGACGGACTCCCCCGAAAAGTCTTCCCCTGGTGAAAGCGGTTTCAAAGTTTCAAAAATAATGTATCAAACCCCAGTATTCAAAGACGATTATATCATAAGCCTTGTACAATATGCTATAATTAGTCGCATGAAAGTTGAAGAAAACAATACAAATTCCACACACGCCGGTGTCGGGAAGACACAAATACCTGCAAAAAGGACGGCGCGGACTGAATCCGCAAAAGCCGGATCCGGGAAAGCCGTGAAAACCTGCGAACCCGCAAAAACCGAATTTGGGAAAACCGTGAAAACCCGCGAGACCGTAAAAGCATCGAAAACTTTTTACACCTACATGCTGCGCTGCGGCGACGGCAGCCTGTACACGGGTTACACCGACGATCTCGAAAAGCGCGTGGCGACGCACGCTGCAGGGAAGGGCGGCAAGTACACCCACTCCCACCTGCCGGTGCGCCTGGTCTACTATGAGGTCCTGGCCTCGAAATCGGAAGCTCTGAAGCGGGAGGCCGCCATCAAGAAGCTGACGAAGAAGGAAAAAGAGGCTCTGGCTGCGGGATTTATAAAGGAAACTGATTTTCTGTAAGGCGTTTATTCTTTTTTTAGCAAGAGTTCACAGGCTGTTCACAAATGGATGTTTATTTTTTCACAAAATCCTGATATATTTACACCATCGAATGCGAAGAGTCACCACCGATCCTCCCTCCTCCCTATTATCATCGGTTCTTCGATTTCGACTGTAGAACACAATATGTTTCTTCACAAACGGCCCCGGAGAGCAGCGCAGCTTTCCGGGGCTACTCCTTTGTACGGAACTTTTGCGGCTGACTTGTCTCCTGCCGGGGCAAAATTCCTTACTTCACGCAGACGACATCCCCCTACAAAACAGGCTTCCGGTGTGTTAAACTACGGATAGTTTTCCTGTATTTTTGTTTTCCACAAATGGGAATTTACGAAATTGAAAGGAGCTATCGGGATATGGACGCAATGGAGCAGTACAAACTGTGGTGTACGGACCCCTACTTCGATGACGAGACAAAAAAAGAGCTTGCCGCCATCAAGGACGATACCGCTGAAATCGAGGACCGCTTCTACCGGTACCTCGAGTTCGGAACAGCCGGCCTCCGCGGAGTCATCGGCGCCGGCACGAACCGCATGAACCGCTACACGGTCCGCCAGGCCACCCAGGGACTTGCGAACTATATTGTAAAGAATCACGGGGAGGACAAGGGCGTTGCCATTGCCTTTGATTCCCGGAATTTCTCCCCGGAATTTGCGACGGAAGCTGCCCTGGTCCTGAACGCCAACGGCATCAAGACCTACCGCTTCGACACCCTGCGTCCCACCCCCGAGCTTTCCTTTGCCGTCCGCTACCTGGGCTGCATCGCCGGCATCAATATCACGGCCTCTCACAATCCCCGCGAATACAACGGCTACAAGGTCTACTGGGAAGACGGCGCCCAGATCACCCCGCCCCACGACACAGGCATCATGGACTGCGTCGCTGCCGTCACGTCCTTCGACCAGGTGAAGATCATGTCAAAGGAAGACGCCAAGGCAGCAGGACTCTATATTACCGTCGGGCAAAAGGTTGACGACGCCTACATCGCCGAGGTCAAGAAGCAGCAGATTCATCCCGAAATTGTCCGCGAGCAGGCGCCTTCCATGAAGATTGTCTACACGCCCTTCAACGGGGCCGGCAATCTTTCCGTCCGCCGCGTCCTGAAGGAAATCGGCTTTGACAATGTCTATGTCGTAGAAGAGCAGGAAGCCGCAGACGGCAACTTCCCTACGCTTCCTTACCCGAACCCCGAACTGCCCGAGGCTTATGACCTGGCACTGAAACTGGCAAAAAAAGTCGATGCAGACGTCATTCTCGCAACGGATCCCGACTCCGACCGGCTCGGCGTCTGGGCAAAGGACGGCAAGACGGGCGAATGGCACTCCTTCACCGGAAATATGTCCGGCTCCCTGATCATGGAGTACATCATCCGCGAGCACAAGGAAAACGGGACACTGCCTATGTATCCGGCAGCCGTCACTACAATTGTTACAAGCGACCTGGTCAAGGCCATCGCCGCAGACTACGACATCAAGTGCATTGAAGTCCTGACAGGCTTCAAATACATCGGCGAGCAGATCAAGCTCTTTGAACAGAATCACACCTTCCACTATGTCTTCGGAATGGAAGAGTCCTACGGCTGCCTGGCAGGTACCTACGCCCGCGACAAGGACGCCGTTGTTGCCTGCATGATGCTCTGCGAAGCCGCTGCCTTCTACAGGAGCAAGGGCAAGACTCTCTGGGATGCCATGATCGACATCTACGAAAAGTACGGCTACTACCTCGAAGGCCAGAAGTCCGTTACGATGAAGGGTGAAAACGGGGCTGCCGAGATGAAGGCCCTGATGGAAAAAGACCGGAAGAATCCTCCGAAGAAGCTCGGACGCTGGGATGTCCTTTCTGTAGCCGACTACCTGATTGACGAAAAAGTCGATCTCAGCAGCGGGGAGAAGACCACGACCGGCCTTCCCAAGTCGAACGTTCTCTACTATGCCCTTTCCGACAACGCATGGTGCTGCATCCGCCCGTCCGGCACGGAGCCGAAGATCAAGTTCTACTTCGGCGTCAAGGGAAAGAGTCTCGAAGATAGCAAGGCTCTGATGGACGAGCTCGGAAATGCCGTCATGGAGGCCTTTGCGAAGTAACTGCACTGAAATATTCGAAAAGCGGCTGCCTGGCATTCGCCGGGCAGCA
>OMTX01000074.1 GCA_900314085.1 uncultured Lachnospiraceae bacterium
CGACTTATCCTTGTCATATTCCTGATTTCTGAATGTAAACCGCAGACGGAAGATCCGCTTTGCCGAGTCTTCTTCTCTGCTGTCCGCCACATACGTATTCTCATTAGAGATCAGATTGCCATCCTTATCGACAAAACTGATCTGATACGTCGTCTGTTTCACCACATCGCTGATCGGTTCCGACTGGATAAAATCCATTGTCGTAATCAGACTGGTGATCTTACTGATAATGCTGACAAGAACAATCTGTGCCGTTCTTGTCTCTGCCTTTCCGCGTTCCATGTGAATATCAACGACCGGAACCAGCATCTCCTGCGGTGAAGAACCGCCATGTACATAGTTCTGACCGCCACTTCCCTGCGTCTTGAATACACTCGTGCCAACAGGGAAGGAAACGATCCTGTTATCGTCGTTGCCAAGCAGATATCCCAAGCTCAGATTGCAGACACCATCCTCCTGAATGCCGTCTTGAGAAATGATATAGCGGCGCTTTACGATTTCATTATGGCTGACATTTCCGATCTTATCGGATTCCTGTACCTTATCCCGCTTATAGATAAAACCATGATCCGCCGTCACAATAAAATGATGCGTATTGACGCCATTATGAATTTTCTCAATAAAGGCAAGGATTTCCTCTACTGCTTCCTTACATGCCTGGAATACCTCATCCTCCGCATGTTCACCACGCACATCAATCTGGTCATGATAGACATAGATTACCTGTTGACCGGTGAAGATCTCACGGAGTGCTTTTGTATTCATGTTTTTGATGGCATCAAACTGCACAGCTCTGGAAAGCGGCTGTCTTGCCTGCAGCTTCTTTTCTCTGGATGCAAGATCGATGCAGTATTCTCCATCGACCAATTCCTTTCCATCCATTGAGATTGCAAGATTCCGATGCGGAAGCAGCGCTGACATACCAAGTCTCGTATAAGAGGGCAATGTACTAAGCATCGGCTCAATCGTTACATTACTGCGCGGATTGTCCTTAAGCTGATCAAACAGCTCGCGTCCAACCTCATATCGCATCGCATCCGAAATAATGACAACCACGCGATCCTGACTGCCGGATACGTATCTGTTATAGAAATTTCGCTGCAGAGGAAGAACCGTCAACGCATCCTTTTCCATTATTCCGGCATTCCACATTGGAAGCAGTTTCCCCAGATATTCATTGGTATAAATGTTTTCAATCAGAACACGCAGCTTCTCAAAAGCACCGGATTCCGGAAGCTGGTCCAGACAGTAATAGAATGCACGGTAATCCGTGTCTACCTGATAAAGCTTATCTTGGTATGCTTTGACTGTATTCTTAAATCCATTCGGTAATTTCTCCCGAAGGAAAGATTCAATCCGAAACGCACTGGATAGCATTTCATACGCATTCTGCCTGGGCCTGCCAAAATGCGTCTTACTGCGATAATCGCACAGGCCGGGAATGTCATAGGATCCCAGCTGCGCACCAATGTCCTCGGCAAGCAGCCTTTCCGTAATCCAATGGATCAGGATCGTATCAATATCCGGGAAGCATCCACATTCCACAAGACTTTCCGGCGAATAATTCTTCAGTACATCTGCAGCATGCAATTGTGCACTTACAAATGCAGAAAGTCGGTCGAAGTCTTCCTGATACACAACGCTGTTCATCATGCTGTCCAAGAAGGCGATGACGTTGCCGGTCTTGCTCATGACAAATGGTTTCCAGCTGTCCGGAATCTCTTCATCAATTTCATGTGCTGCACAGGTAACAAATAACGAAATGACGAGCTTACTGAGTGCTAGATCCTGCACGGAACAGTCAAACTGTTCACTGCACATTTTCAAGAAATCATTGAGCAAGTCATAATGGGCAAACTCATCTAGAACTTTATTGTGATCCAGATCCTTTCCGCTTAATATCACCTGGAGCACCTCTTCAAAAGAACAGGTTCGGACACCGGAAAGAGCGCACATCATACCAAGCAGAATGCTTTTCTCGTCATAGGTACTGATGCCAAGGTCATAGAACTTCTTCGTACGTTCTTTATTGGCAAAGAAACTGATATGCTTCTCCAGAAGTGGTTTCAGAGACTCTGCAATACCAAGATCAGCAACCAGAAGAGATGCCCGATCTGCATAGAATCTTTTTGAATAGAGAAGGACATCCTCCAGGTGATTTTCATGAACATCCGGCTTTGGGAAAGGTGCATACACCAGATAATTTGTCGTCTGGTCTTCCTGCTCAAGAAAGCGTTTTGTCTTGAACTGATTCTTCTCCGACAGATGCAGAATCTGCGCAGACGAAAGCTTCAGAGAATCAATGTCCTCTGCAAACTCACCCTTATCGTCATACCAGAAGACAAGCTTACGATTCTCTGCCGATCCTGCAGCAAACTCCTCATTCAATCGGTCTTCAATCTGTTTCAGATTCAATTCTGCCATAACTATCACATATCCTTTTCAATGACTTCCCAGAAGCCATTTTTACTGGCCCCATGACGGATCACTTTACCTTCTGCTTTCAATTTGGCAATAATACGCTGCGCCTGACGCAGAGTAATTCCTAATGTACTGCCAATGGTTTTTGCAGTCATTCTCCCATCCTGTTTCAAAAGAGCCAGGACTTTCTCCTCATTTGTTGCGGCATTTACTACGACATTTTCTGCGACATTTGTTACGACATCATCAGAATTTGACGGCTTTCTCTCATTCTGTGTCTCGGAAAGCTCTTTGAGAGCATCCCGAATCATCCGCAGCATGAATTCAACAAAAACGGTAGATTCACCGGCATTATCCGCAAGCTGAAGCGCCTTATAATATTCCTCCTGGTTCTCATGAACCAGTGTTTCAATCGGCAGCCAGGCAAAGATCGGCTGCCATTTCTGCAGAATCAAAG
Source organism: uncultured Lachnospiraceae bacterium (assembly GCA_900314085.1). GTDB lineage: Bacteria > Bacillota > Clostridia > Lachnospirales > Lachnospiraceae > RUG306. The sequence continues at coordinate 2,879 of OMTX01000074.1, forward strand.
ACTGCCAGAGTCTTCCTGTTCTGCCATTTCCATCCGCGAAGGGATGAATAAACTCAAACTCAAAATGAAAAACACAGCTCTTGATTAACGGATGAACATTTGATTTCCTAAGCCATGAGAAAAGCTGGCCGATCAGCTCCGGAACATAGTTTGCCGGTGTCCCGGCATGAATCAGCTGTTTTCCAGCATATACGCCGACATTACCAGAGCGGAACATGCCTGCCTCTTTGACAAGTCCATCCATCATAATCTTATGCGCACGCAGAAGATCCTTCACACTATAGGGATCAAAGGAAGCCACAATGTCATACACCTCGTAGGCATTCTTCACTTCCCGTATATCCTGCGGCGGGCCAAGAACTCTTTTACCGTCAACAACGTCCGTCACCTGATCGAGTGTCAGTGTATTCTGCTCAATAGCAAGCGATGAATGAATGGAACGGATCCGGTTCTCCCTTCGAAGTACCGGATTCGGATGCAATTCTTCAAATGCAGTAATCGAACCGACATACTGACCGATTTCAATGGTCAGATTTGTGATCTCTTCTGTTATTTGAAATGGAGGAACATACTCATCACTCATCTGTTATTCCTCCTCATGCGGCCATTCTGTCAGATACTCTTTCCACAGGGCATCATTTGCCATGATGTTCTTTGAATCCGCAAGAACTTCATAGAACTTGCCATCTCGTCCGGTCTGCGCCTTCCGGTAGTTTACTTTCACACCATCATCCAGATTCAGCTTTATCTGATCCAATGCCAGATGACCAAGCTTTGCATCATAATCTTGGCACTCTTTGATCTGCTTTTTAAGCTTATCCATTCGCTTCTCTGCCAAGGATACCTGATGTGCAGATTTATCATGGTCAATTACATCCTGCATACGGATAACTTCATTGCCGTAAATCTGCTCTATACGATGCAGGTAATCAGCACGGACCTTACCGGTTGTGTTTTCATCCATACGATGCAAATATACCAATGCCTTGAAGCCGTTCTGCTTGCCGCTGTCATAGAGCCAGTAAATTGGCCTCTTCTGGTATGTCTTGCAGTGATCCTTGAAGAAATCTTTGAGGAAATAATTCCGGATCACCTCACG
>OMTX01000047.1 GCA_900314085.1 uncultured Lachnospiraceae bacterium
AAGATGCTGCAGGGGGATGCAACTGAATATGTCAGAGAACTCAGAACAAATGACAGAGCCTGAAAAATCCTTAAATATAGATTTTAGTTAAAAAGGGGAGCACAAATGGCAGCAAAACTCGGGGACCTGCTCGTAAGCGGCGGGGCCATCACAAAGGAGCAGCTGGAGGCTGCACTGAAATACAAGAGCGACCAGGACCGGAAGGCTCTGGCGGTGGGGAAGCCTCGCCGGAGGCTCGGCGAGGTCTTAATCGAGCTCGGGTACACGACAGACCTGAAGATTGCGGACGCGCTGGCGAGCCAGATGCATCTGTCCGCGGTCGACCTGTCCCGCATGGACATTAAGAAAGAAGTCCTGAACATGCTGGACGGATCCTTCATGCGGGAGCATACAGTGATTCCGTTCAAGTACGAGGACGGGATTGTGTCGCTCGCGATGGCGGATCCGTCCGACCTCAAGGCTATCGACGATGCGCCGATTCTCATGATGAAGAAGAATCCGCATCTGGGCAACCCCCTGATTGAGCCTTATGCAGCGCCGGAAACCCAGATTAATGCCATTCTCGACCGGAACTTCGGCAATGCCGAAGCCCAGAAGGCGGCGGAAAAGTTCGCGCGCCAGCAGGAAGCCGAGATGAAGCAGGCGGCCCAGGAGCAGAAAGCGATAGCTGAGCAGCAGGCTGCGGACGTCGAGTCGGCGCCCGTGGTATCGTACGTACGTTCTGTCATCGAGCGGGCCGTGTCTGCGCGGGCTTCCGATATTCACATCGACGCCTTGGAGCGGGAAGTGCATGTTCGCTTCCGCGTCGACGGCGTGCTGCATACGATAGAAAAGCAGCCAATCTCCATGCTGCCGGCCATTTCCACCCGAATCAAGATCATGTCCGGCCTGGACATCTCCGAAAAGCGAAAGCCCCAGGACGGCCGTATTACAATCGATGTGTCCCACGTCGAGTATGATATCCGTGTGGCCATCCTGCCGACGTCTTTCGGGGAAAAGATCGTCATGCGTCTGGCCCGGGCTAATGCCCTGATCGCGAGCAAGGAATCCTTAGGTCTGCAGTCCTACGAGCTCATTCGCTTCAACCGGATTCTCTCACGACCCAACGGCATTATCCTGGTGACGGGGCCTACGGGTTCCGGTAAGTCAACGACACTCTACACGGCCCTGTCCGAACTGAACAAGCCCGACGTCAACATCATGACGGTCGAGGACCCTGTCGAGGCGAATATCCCCGGGATCAACCAGGTGCAGGTGAATGTCAAGGCAGGCCTTACATTTGCCTCCGCCCTCCGGTCTTTCCTGCGACAGGATCCGGACATCATCATGGTCGGCGAGATCCGTGACGCCGAGACAGCCGGCATTGCGGTGCAGGCCTCCATCACGGGCCACCTTGTTGTGTCGACCCTGCATACGAACTCGTCCGCAGCTTCCGTCACCCGACTGATCGACATGGGCATCGAGCCCTACCTCCTGGCGGATTCCCTGACCGGCATTATCGCCCAGCGTCTGGTGCGCCGCCTCTGCCCGGACTGCCGGCGGTGGCATGTGGCGACCGAGCTTGACCTCCGCTGCCTGGACGTTTCCGATGCGTCCAAGCGGACATCTGTCATTCCCAAGGGCGAGCACTATACGACGGACGGGGAGAACACCCTCGTCGCTGAAGAAGACATGACCATGCCCGGTCTCTGGGTGGCGGAACCCGTCGGCTGCCGCCACTGCAACAATACCGGCTACCACGGCCGAATCGGCATCTACGAGGTCATGGAGATTACCCAGCCCCTGCGGAATATTATCGCAAAGTCCGAGGGCACGGAAATCCTTGAGAAACGGGCCAAGGAGCAGGGCCTCCGCACCCTGCATGATAACGCCGCAGGCTACGTTCGCAGCGGCATCACCTCCGTCACCGAGATGAACAAGATCACGATCAACGCCGCCATGGAAGCGGAGGAAGAGCAGAAGGAAGTCGACGCCCTCCGCGCGGAGCAGGCAGCAGAAGGTCTACGCAACAGTTAGGCTGTCGCGTAGCGGATTGCGCAGCAGTATATGATTCAGGAGGCTCGCCATGACCACAGAAGAATATCTCCGCGCGCGCAAGCGCAAGGATTGGAATTTCAACCGGATTGTGCCTGAAGAGTCTTTCAATCAGGTCAGCCGCATTCATCCTTTAAAGCAGCGGCAGGTGGCTGATGTGGTGGCTGCGGCGCGGGACGATGACTACGTGCGGCGGATCATAATCTTTGGAAGCGCTTCCCGGTATGACTGTGACATCACAAGCGATCTCGATATCTGTATTGATTGGAATGAAGACTGTTATGATGCGGAAGGCGTGCTGAAACCTTTCACGGGACACATGAGAAAGTGCATTTCCGATATTACACAAGGAGATGCAGATGTGGTGAACTTTCAATATCTGGACAGTACGGACATCAAGGATTCCGTAGAGGAAGGAGTTGTCGTTTATGAGCAGCACCATGTATAGCCGCTCGGTAGTCATGTTGGAGCAGGCCAAACATGCGTTGACTCGGGTATCTGAAGATGACGCCTACCTTGATGCAGCATGCTTTGAAACACAGCAGGCCGTTGAGTTCCTGATGAAGGCAATTCTTCTGGATTATGGTGTGCCATATGAGAAGACACATGATATACGTTTTTTGGCTTCAAAGGTGGCATCAACGGGTTTTCAATTTGAAAAAGCAGATACACTGGAACTGCTTTCTGATACAATCACAGATTGGGAGGAAGGCAGCAGGTACGGCAAGGGCGTTCATACTACGGTAAATACCGTTCAGCGCGTACAGAATATTTACAAAAGCATGAATGAGGCCTACCTGCAAATGCAGCAGGATAATAATCCTCCGCAAGAAAGTGATTCGGATTTATCTTCTGCGCAGAATACGGAGGGAGAGAGGAAAAGTCAGTCATGAACGAAAACTTTGACCAGCTCATAGAAATGGCGCGCGACCGGCGCGCCTCCGACGTGCACATCGGCGCAGGCTCGCCGCCCATGGGAAGAATCGACGGCGACATCACGCCGCTGACGGACGAACGGTTCATGCCGGACCGGATCAACGGAGTCCTTGACGCCATCATCACGGAAAAGCGGGACTACGAGATATTGAAGGAGAACGGCGAACTCGACATGCCCTACTCCATTCCCGGCGTGGCCCGGCTCCGTGTGAATGTCTACAAGCAGCGCGGTTCCTATGCGATAGCGGCCCGCCTTCTGAACCCGACGATTCCGACACCGGACCAGCTCGGTATTCCGGACGCGGTTGTGAAGATGTGTGATAAGAAACGTGGCCTCATCCTCTTCACGGGCCCTACGGGTTCCGGCAAGTCGACGTCGCTGGCCTCCCTCGTGGACGTCGTGAATACGAAGTACCATAAGCACATCATCACGCTCGAGGATCCGATCGAGTACCTGCACCAGCACAAGGCCTGCATCGT
>OMTX01000078.1 GCA_900314085.1 uncultured Lachnospiraceae bacterium
ATTCCCACGCCATCTCAACGACGAACTCCTGCCAGCTCTGCTCCCTCTTCTTCATCAGTGATGTGAAGGCTTTGGGACTCGATCCCCAGAACCTTCAGTATGATGAGAAGGAGAAGCTGCTGACAGACCTGGGCCGGCAGATTGTAAAGGATCCGACAGCCGTTTCGGATGAGACCTTCGAGCAGCTGCACAAGTATTTCACGGATGCGGAAATTGTCGTCATCGTCGGCTATGCCGGCCAGATGATCGCGACCAACAATTTCAACTCCGTTCTGAAGATTGATGTCGATAAACGGCTCATTCCTATTATCGATGAATTCCATCCGGCTACCTGGAGGAAGGAGATCGCCTGAGAGGAAGCAAACGGGCTTTTGCGGAAGGGCAGAGGCTTTTGGAAGAAAAGGGAAACCATAATGGGTGAAGAAAAGAAGACTCCGCAAAGTAAAAAAGTAAATACCGACACCCTCTATGAGCTATCCCATGTGACAAAGGTCTATGGCGGGGAGCCGCCGGTGAAGGCTCTCGATGATGTGAGCCTCTCTATCAGAAGAGGAGAGATTTACGGCATCATCGGCATGAGCGGAGCCGGGAAGAGCACCCTGGTCCGGACACTGAACCGCCTTGAAGACGTAACGGACGGACAGGTGGTTTTTGAAGGAAGGAATCTTAAAGACCTGTCAGAGAAGGAACTCAGAAAGGCCCGGCAGAATGTCGGGATGATCTTCCAGGGCTTCAACCTCCTGTCTCAGAAGACCGTGGACAAAAACATCAGGGTGGCGCTGAAGATAGCCGGCATTCCGAAGAACGAACATGAAGAGATCATTGAACGCATGCTTTCCATCGTCGGCCTGTCGGATAAGCGCCACGCCTATCCCTCCCAGCTGTCCGGCGGGCAGAAGCAGAGGGTGGCGATTGCCCGGGCGCTGGCGACGAATCCAAAGGTTCTCCTTTCCGACGAAGCCACAAGCGCCCTGGATCCGCAGATTACAGCGGAAATTCTGGAGCTTCTGAAAAAGATTAATCGCGAACTCGGTGTGACGATAATTCTCATCACACATGAAATGGCGGTTGTGGAGGCTATCTGCGACCGGGTCGCTGTCATAGACGGCGGAAAGCTTGTGGAAGAAAACACTGTGCAGGAGCTCTTCATGAGCCCGCAGTCAGAAGCAGCGAAAAGAATGGTTCTGCCGGAGAAGCCGGACTTCCTTCCCTTTGACAGTCAGGGACGGCGGTGCCTCCGCCTGGTCTTTGACGGCACGGAAGCAGGAGAACCGCTCATCGCAGCGCTTGCTGCCCGGGAAGGAATTGAGGTCAGCATTCTGGCAGCGAATACAAAGAGTGTCGGCGGTGTCGGCTTCGGCCAGATGATTGTTGCCCTGCCTCCGGACCGCGAGCAGGAAAAGGCGGCCATTTCCTATTTCAAAACCGCCGGTATCTTTGGTGAAGAAATGAAGAAAGACGGAAAGGGGGCGATAGCATGGCAGGATTGAACTGGACTTTGATTTGGGAAGGTTTCCTGCAAACGATGGAGATGGTTATCATTTCCACAGTGATTGCCTATGTCATCGGGCTTCCCCTGGGCATTGTTCTATCTATTACAAAGAAGGGCGGCCTGGCGGAAAACCGGATTGTGAATACAATCCTGGGCGGCATTGTCAATATCTGCCGGTCCATCCCCTTCCTGATCTTTCTCGTCGTTTTGATTCCATTGACGAGACTGATTGTGGGAACGTCCATCGGAACGGAAGCGACGATTGTGCCGCTGACTTTTGGAGCAGTACCTATCATCGCCCGTATGGTGGAGGCATCGCTCGAGGAGGTCGGCAGCGGCATTGTGGAAGCAGCCCGGGCACTCGGCGCGAGCAAGGCCCAGGTCGTATTTCTTTTCATTCTGCCGGAGGCCGTTCCCTCGCTTCTGCAGGGCTCAGCCATCAACTGTGTCACGATCCTAGGCTATTCCGCCATGGCCGGCTTCATCGGCGGCGGAGGCCTCGGGGCTATCGCTTATCAGTACGGTTTCATCCGCTATCAGACAGACATTCTGCTGGTGACGGTTGTCATATTGATCATTATCGTGTGGGCTGTTCAGGAGCTTGGCCTCTTTGCCGCCCGCAGGTCAAGACATTAGGAGGAAACAGATTATGAATAATATAAAACGCTTCATTCGGAAAACATTTTCAGTCGGGGTGGCAGCCGTCTTCGGGGCGGCTCTGCTTACGGCATGCGGCAGCAGCAGTGAGACCGCGGCGACGGCTCAGAGCGACAGCAGCACTGGGGAAACGGCATCTGCCGACACAAAGCAGTTTGACAATGTGACAATCAAAATCGGTGCCAGCGTGACGCCCCATGCGGAGATCCTCCGCCAGGCCGCGCCGATTCTCGAAAAGGAAGGCATCACTCTTGACATTGTGGAACTCGAGGACGTCGTGACGCCCAATACCGGCGTAGCTGACGGCAGCCTGGATGCGAACTTCTTCCAGCATGTGCCCTTCCTGAACAGCTTCAATGAGGAAAACGGAACGGATCTTGTTTCCATCGGCGCGACCCACTATGAGCCCTTCGGCCTCTATGCGGGGAAGTCGGATGACCTTTCAGCCATCAGCGACGGTGCCATCATTGGGGTGCCGAACAACGCGACAAATGAGGCTCGCGCCCTCCTTCTCCTGCAGCAGGAAGGCATCATCAAGCTTGCTGACGGGGCGGACATCAATGCAACCGTTCAGGACATCACGGAAAATCCCCACAATGTGGACATCAAGGAAATAGCTCCCGAGCAGCTCGTGCGGTCCCTGCCGGATCTCGACTTTGCCATCATAAACGGAAACTATGCGCTGGAAGGCGGCCTTTCCGTCAAGGATGCCCTGGCGGTTGAGAGCGCGGACGGCGTCGCAGCCCAGACCTACAAGAACGTGGTCGTCGTGAAGAGCGAACGCGCCCAGGAGCCGGCCCTGCTCGAACTTGTAAAGGTTCTGCAGTCCCAGGAAATCCAGGACTATATCACGAAGACCTATGACGGAGCGGTTGTCCCTGTTCAGTAAGGGTAAAAGCCGCAGGAAGTCAGGTATCTTCAGAGGATGATGTCATGAACAATTTCACTTACTACAACCCTGCAAAGGTGGTCTTCGGACGGGACGCAATTGAAGAACTGCCGGCTCTTTTCAGGAAACTCGGGACGACGTCCGTCCTCCTCGTCTACAGCGGGGACTTCATCAAAGAACTTGGTATTTACGACCGCATCCATTCCATTGCCGATGAGGAAGGCATCCGGCTGGCGGAAAACGGATCGGTTGTCCCCAATCCCCACATTGACCTCGTGCGGGAGCTGGTGGAGACCGGGCGGAAGGAAAAGACGGATCTCGTCCTGGCTGTCGGCGGCGGCTCCTCCGTCGATACAGCGAAGGCGACGGCTCTCGGAATTCCCTATGACGGGGACGTCTGGGACTTCTTTTCAAAAGGTGCTGTCCCGGAAAAAGTGCTGAACATCGGCGTCATCTCGACCCTGCCTTCGAGCGGGTCCGAGACCTCGAACGCGGCTATCCTCTCAAACGGGCTCTATAAGAAGGGCTTTGAGGGCAACGCCATTATTCCGAAATTTGCCATCATGGATCCGGCCTATACGAAGACCCTGCCGCCCTATCAGACGGCTGTCGGCGTGGCGGATATTCTGGCCCATCTGCTGGAACGATACTTTACGACCGTTTCGCACGTGGACATCACGGACTACCTGATTGAGGGCGCCGTAAAGAGCATTCTCTTAAACGGAAGCCGGATTGTTGAACATCCGGATGATCTCGATGTCCGGGCAGAGATCCAGTGGACGGCGACGATTGCCCACAACAACCTCCTGGATACCGGTCGCGTAGGCGACTGGGCCTCCCACCGGATTGAGCACGAGCTTTCCGCCCAGTACGGGATTACCCATGGGGAAGGCATGGCGGTAACCCTCACGGCCTGGACGAAATATATGGCTTCCCGGCAGCCGGAAAAACTGGCTCAGCTGGCGGTGCGCGTCTTCGGAGAGGATCCATTCAATCACAGCGAAGAGGAGCTGGCTTTCCTGCTCTCTGCCCACCTGAAGGATTTCTTCGGGCGGACGCTGGGTCTTGCAACGACGCTGGCCGAACTCCATATCGGGACAGAGAACTTCGAGGAAATGGCTCTCCGGGCAACGGACGGCGATACAAGTCCCGTTGGCCACTACCTGCCGCTGGATGCAAAGCGCTTCGTGGAAGTGCTTCAGCTGGCGGAACCGGTGGCTGTATCCGGGTAAGACTTCACCGGAGCTCATGAATGGCACAACGATTGCGCTTTCGATAGAGCAGCTGCCCTGGCATCAAAAAATACATCAAACAATGCAGAAATGCGGTTTCATTCGCCGCCTCTTTTCAGTCTGCCGGAATTTTGCACAATTCCGACAGGCTTTTTTTGTGCAGTAATTTGAAAGAATTTGATTGATTTTGGCGGAACTGAAAAATATAATGATTGCAGTTGGAAGATTTTGAACGGCACTGATTGAAAATGAACGGTTCACCGGCGTCTGTCAGGAAAACGTCAGGAATAGCGGAAAGCAGGTCAAGGAGACGGGGAATTTCCGGGATGTGCTTTTCGGGGAGTCAGGGGATTTCATATATGCTGCAGGAAGAACGCTTTGCGCGGATTCTTGGAACGGTAAATGAGCGGGGCGTCGTTCGGGTGGAAGACCTGAAGGCGGCGCTCGGGATTTCCGAATCCACGATTCGCCGGGATCTGACGGAACTTGACACGCAGGGACTTCTTGAGAAGGTTCGGGGCGGGGCGGTTTCGAAAGAGAGTACCTACAAGATCCGCGATGACGACGTAGCGGTTCGCAAAGGCTTGAAGACAGAGGAAAAACGGGCGGTGGCCTCCTATGCGGCTTCCCTCATCGAAGATGACGACTTCGTCTATATCGATGCCGGGACGACGACGGAGTACCTCTGCGAGGAGGTGACGAACCGACGGGCCGTCTATGTGACGAATGCTATTGCCCATGCCCGGATTCTTTCCGGCCGCGGCTGCCGCGTCTTCCTGATCGGTGGAGAGTTCAAATCGGCGACTGAAGCCATCGTCGGGGAAGAAGCCCTGATGTCTCTCACGAAATACAACTTCACGAAGGGCTTTTTCGGGACGAACGGCATCACAAAGAAGAAGGGCTTTTCGACTCCGGAGATGAATGAGGCCATGGTGAAACGGGCCGCGATGGAATCCTGCAAGTGCGCCTACGTGCTTGCGGATGACAGCAAATTCGGGGAGATTTCCGCCGTGTCCTTTGCGGACTTCAACGACGCCATTATTCTCACGAACCGCGTGCGGCAGAAGGAATACAAGGGGTGCAAAAATATCGTGGAGGTGACAGCATGATCTACACCGTGACATTCAATCCGTCTCTCGACTATATCGTGTCGGTGAATCACTTTGAAACGGGAAAAGTCAACCGGACGACGAAGGAGCTCATGTTCCCGGGAGGCAAGGGCATCAATGTTTCCCTGGTTCTGAAAAATCTCGGCCTTGATTCGACGGCTCTCGGCTTCATGGCCGGCTTCACCGGAAAAGAGATCGAGCGGCTCCTCGATGTGCAGAACGTTCATTCCGATTTCATTCCGGTAGCTGAAGGAATTTCCAGGATCAATGTAAAGCTCCGTAGCGACGAGGAGTCTGAGATCAACGGAATGGGCCCCGGCATCGGAGCAGCAGAGATTGACGAACTGTACAAAAAGCTGGATACGCTGAAGGACGGCGACATTCTGGTTCTGGCCGGTTCCATCCCCTCCGTGATGCCGGAGACCATGTACCGGGATATCATGGAACGCCTCAGCGGCCGCGGCATCCGCATCGTTGTCGACGCGACAAAGGATCTTCTCCACATGGTCCTTCCCCTGCATCCCTTCCTCGTGAAGCCGAACAATCACGAGCTGGGTGAAATCTACGGGGTGAAGCTTGAGACAAAGGAAGAAGTCATTCCCTATGCGCGCCGTATGCAGGCAGAGGGGGCGGTCAATGTCCTCATCTCCATGGCGGGCGAAGGGGCTCTCCTTGTGGCAGAGGACGGAAAAGTCTATCAGTCCATGCCGCCGAAGGGGAAGGTGAAGAATTCCGTCGGGGCAGGCGACTCCATGGTGGCGGGCTTCATTGCCGGGTATTTGAAGAGCGGTTCTTACGAGGACGCCTTCTATACGGGGCTCTGTACCGGATCGGCTTCGGCCTTCTCCGACAATCTCGCAACGCGGGAGGAAGTGAACGGATTGCTTCAGCAGCTGGGAAGAGCGGTATTTTAACTTACTTATGAGGCCTGAGGGCCTGTAAGAATAGAGGGTTACAAAAAGTTTAGGAAAGGCGGTTTTGACGAGATGAAAGTCAGAGACCTGCTGTCGAAGGAATCCATTGAGCTGAATGGTTCTGCGGGCAGCAAAAAAGAAGTCATTACAAAGATGGTTGACCTCATGGCCAAGCAGGGGAATATTGCTGACCGTGAGACCTACGAAAAGGGCGTCCTCGCACGGGAAGAGGAATCCACGACCGGCATCGGCGACGGGATTGCGATTCCCCACTGCAAGTCCGATTCGGTGAAGAAGCCGGGACTCGCTGCCATGGTTCTGCCGGACGGCGTTGACTACGACTCCCTCGACGGGCAGCCGGCAAATCTCATTTTCCTGATTGCGGCACCGAATACCGAGGACAATGTCCACCTGACGGTCCTCGCCCGCCTGTCCGAGCTCCTCATGGATCCCGACTTTGTATCGGCTCTGAAGAGCGCAAAGACGAAGGATGAATTCCTTTCCGTCATTGACAAGGCAGAATCCGCGAAGGAAGCAGCAGAGGAGGCAAAGCGGGCAGCGAAGGCAGATGCCAATGCGTCTATTCTTGCCGTTACGTCCTGCCCCAACGGCATTGCCCATACCTATATGGCGGCAGAGGCCATAGAGAAGGCCGGCGCAGCGCTCGGCGTGAAGGTGAAGGTAGAAACCCGCGGCTCCGGCGGCGCGAAGAATGTCCTGACAGATGAAGAAATCAAAAACGCCAAGGCCATCGTCATCGCAGCGGATGCCAAGGTTCCCATGGACCGCTTCGACGGCAAGCCCCTCATCAATGCTTCCGTTGCAGACGGCATCAGCAAGGCGGAAGAGCTCGTGAAAAAGGCCACCTCCGGCAGCGCTCCCGTCTATCATGCGACAGGCAAGAGTGAGGAGGCGGAAGCCGGCACCAAGAGCGGCGGCTCTGTCGGCCACCAGATCTATACCCACCTGATGAGCGGCGTCGGCCACATGCTTCCCTTCGTCATTGGTGGCGGCATCCTCGTTGCCATTGCCTTCCTGATCGATACCATCGCAGGCTACGGCGCGAGCGGCGGCAGCAACTTCGGCAACATGCTTCCGCTGTCCTCCTTCTTCAAGTATGTCGGCGGCCTGGCCATGGGCATGATGGTTCCGGTTCTTGCAGGCTACATTGCCTACTCCATCGCGGATAAGCCCGGTCTGGCAGTCGGCTTCCTCGGCGGACTCCTCGCTTCGAACGGAAATGCCGTTGCCTCTTCTTTCGTATGGGGCGCAGATGGGGCAGAGCCTCTCGGCGGCTTCATGAAGTTCCTTTCGGACTTCGGCTTCACACATTCCGGCAACACGGTATCCGGTTTCCTCGGCGGCATCGTCATCGGTTTCCTGGCCGGCTATATCGTACTTTGGCTGGAGAAGATTACAGAAGGCATGCCGAAATCTCTGAATGGTATCCGGCCTATGCTGATCTACCCGGTTGTTGGCTCCTTCATTGTCGGTGTCCTGATGACCTTCATCTTCAACCCCCTGATCGGCCTCATCAATACCGGCCTTTCCGCAATGCTGACGGCTCTTGCAACGAGCGGCCTGATCTGGCTCCTCGGACTCCTCCTCGGCGGCATGATGGCTATCGATATGGGCGGCCCCATCAACAAGGCAGCCTATGTCTTCGGTACCGGAATGCTGGCTCAGGCTGCGGATTACCTGGCAGCAGGTGATTCGGCAAGTGATCCCAAGGTTCAGGCCTGCTACATCGCCATGGCGGCCGTCATGGTCGGCGGCATGGTGCCTCCTGTCGGCATTGCCCTTGCTACCCGCATCTTCCCGAAGAAGTTCACGGAAGCCGAGCGCGACACCTGGGTTTCGAACCTGGTCATGGGCGCATCCTTCATTACCGAGGGCGCGATTCCCTTTGCAGCAGCTGATCCCGGCCATGTCATTCCGGCTACCTTCGCAGGCGCAGCAGTAGCCGGCCTCCTGTCCGCAGCCTTCGGATGCACCCTGATGGCTCCTCACGGCGGCGTCTTCGTATTTGCTACCGTCGGTCATCCCTTCCTCTACATCCTGTCCTGGCTGATCGGATCCCTTGTGACCTGCTTCCTCTTAGGCGTTTTGAAGAAGAACGCGGATCAGATGTGAGAATAATATAAAGCGCGAGCTGGAACGGGACGCTCACTTTCGTGCCGACCGGAGTGAAGCAGCGGAGCCCTGCGGTAAATCACAAATGTTTACCGAAGCGCCTGCGGCAATAATACGTCGCGTTTCTGACAGACATCTGTTATAATTGAGCGCGGGGAGAAACGTCTCCTCGCGTTCTTCAATTGAGAGAATATAAGGAGGAAATACAAATGAAGGAATTTTCTTACACCATCACGGATCCTCAGGGCATCCATGCACGGCCCGCCGGCGAATTCGTCAAGGCAGCAGCTGCCTTCCCCTGCGATGTGAAGATTGCAAAGGGGGACAAGGAAATGAACGCCAAGGGCATTCTCGGCGTCATGTCCCTCGGCGTGAAGCAGGGTGAGGAAATCACCGTGAAGTGCGACGGCGAGAATGAAGAAGCCGCAGCGGAAGCGCTCGAGAAGTTCTTGAAAGAAAATTTGTAATACAATATTTTTTGGGGTAGCAGGAGGGGCCATTTGGTGTGTACGGCACCCATTTGCAGCGGCGGAGTGACGGGGCTTTATAGATTCAGGGGGTTAGGAAATGCTTGAAATTACCGGCAAAAGCGTATTCGGCGGCGTGGCCATCGGTCCGGTGAAGATTTACCGGAAGCAGGAGAACGTCGTCAAGCGGAGCAAGGTTGACGACGTCGAGGCAGAGGTGACTCGTTTTGACGCCGCGAAGGACACGGCGAAGCAGCAGCTTTCCGCCCTCCACGACAAGGCATTGAAGGAAGTCGGCGAGACGAACGCAGCTATCTTCGAGGCTCACCGCATGTTCCTTGAGGATCCCGGCTATCTCGATTCTGTCTACAATATCATTCGGACCCAGAGCGTCAATGCGGAAGTTGCCGTCGCGACGACAGGTGACAACTACGCTGAGATGCTCGCTGCCATGGACGATGACTATATGAAAGCCCGGTCTGCGGACGTGCGTGATGTTTCAAATCGCGTCATCTCCGTTCTGCAGGGCAATGCCGGTGACGGAAGTCTGGGGGATGAACCCGTCATCCTTCTGGCGGATGATCTGGCCCCTTCCGAGACCGTCCAGCTGGACAAGTCAAAGGTATTATCCTTCGTCACCCGGCACGGGTCGACAAATTCCCATACAGCCATTCTTGCCCGGACCATGGGAATTCCTGCCATCATCGGGGCGGACTTTGCGGAAGACATCGATGGAAAGCCGGGAATCGTGGACGGTGCTCTCGGAAAACTCTTCATTGATCCCGATGAGGAGACTCTTCAGAAGTATACGAAGCAGAAGGCAGAGCTTGATGAGAAGAAGCGCCTCCTGCAGGAACTGAAGGGCAAAGAGAATGTCACAAAGGACGGCAGGAAAATCAATCTCTATGCCAATATCGGCGGCGTCGGCGACGTGGCGGAGGTTCTTGAAAATGATGCCGGCGGTATCGGCCTCTTCCGGTCGGAGTTCCTGTATCTGAAGAAAGATGACTATCCGACAGAGGAGGAGCAGTTCGAGGCCTACCGGAAGGTCGCCCAGATGATGGCAGGAAAAAAGGTCATCATCCGGACGCTCGATATCGGAGCGGACAAGCAGGCGGACTACTTCCATCTCGATCACGAGGACAATCCTGCTATGGGTTTCCGGGCTATCCGTATCTGTCTGAAGCGGCCTGAGATTTTTAAGACGCAGCTGAGGGCCATCTTCCGCGCATCCTACTACGGAAATATTGCCATCATGTATCCCATGATCATCTCTGTTGACGAGGTGAAGCGGATCAAGGAAATCGTGGCTGAAGTGAAGGGCGAGCTCGATGCCGCAAACATCCCTTACGGGGACGTCGAGCAGGGCATCATGGTGGAGACGCCTGCTGCTGTCATCATGAGTGAAGAACTGGCGCAGGAAGTTGATTTCTTCTCCATCGGTACGAACGACCTGACTCAGTATACCCTGGCCTGCGACCGGCAGAACGCAGCGGTCGAGGATTTCGCGGATACCCATCATCCTGCTGTCCTCCGCTCCATAGAGACGACCATCAAAAATGGCCACAAGGGCGGCGCCTGGGTTGGCATCTGCGGCGAGCTTGGAGCAGATACATCCCTGACGGAGACCTTCCTCCGCATGGGTGTCGATGAACTGTCGGTTTCGCCTTCCCGTATCCTTTCCGTTCGCGACGCCATCCGCAAGGTGGATCTGTCGAAGTAAGGCACAGGCATTGCATAAACATGCTTTCTGAGGGGGCCGCGCTAAGGCGCGGCCCCCCCTTTTTTTTCTTATGGTGGAGGTCTGCAGCAGCGCGCGCCTTCGGGCCCGCAGAAGGGGCATACATTGGTGGAGGTTTGCAGCGGCGGGCACCTTTGAACCCGCAGAAAGGGCGCACATTGGTGGAGGTTTGCAGCGGCGGGCACCTTCGGGTCCGCAGAAGGGGCATACATTGGTGGAGGTTTGCAGCAGCGGATACATACAGTCCAGCAGATGCTCTGTCACATTTCGTTCCGTAATTGTTGGCAGTTTTAACAAAAGTTTGTCACATTTTGAACACAGAAAACCGTTATATTCTTTCCTGTACAAGAGATAAGGAAGTGTTGCGAAACACTTTTGAATAGAAAGGCAGGAAAAGAAATGAGCGATTACGGGTATTACGGAAATGACAATTCCGGAAATGGAAATAGCGGAAACAGTGGAAACGTATCCGGCTATTCCAACGGCTCTGCAAACGGCGGCAGCTACGGGGCGGGCAGCAGCTCTTCAAACGGCAGCTACGGCAGCGGCTACAGCAATTACAACTACAGCAATGCGAACGGCTACAATGCATACGGCGGACAGGGAAGCTACGGCGGCTACAACCAGGGCAATCAGAACCCCTACAGCCAGAAACCGAAGAAGGAAAAGAAGCCGCACCCGACGCTGAAGAAAGCAGGAAAACTCGTTGCTGCAGGCCTGGTCTTCGGTCTCTGCGCTTCCCTCATGTTTACGGGAACGACCTATGTGACGCAGAAGATCACGGGCAAGTCCGTGACGGGAACCACGGCGAAGAGCCTCTCCACGTCTGACGGCAAACTCGATTCCACGTCGACATCCTCGGCAACGACGGTCACGGATGTTTCCGATATCGCAGAGAATGTCACACCGGCTATCGTTCAGGTGACGAATGTATCCCTTGACGTTTACCAGGGATGGTTCGGCCAGCTGATTCCCCATGAGTCCACTTCTGCGGGTTCCGGCATCATCATCAGTCAGGACGACGATTATATCTACATCGCTACGAACAACCACGTCGTCGAAGGGGCCCGGGAGCTGACCATCACCTTCTGCGATGACAAGGCGGTCTCCGCCCAGGTTCAGGGCACGAACGAGGCTTCCGACCTGGCCGTTGTAAAGGTAGCTGTCAAGGATCTCGACTCCTCGACGCTTTCCGCAATCAAAGTCGCTACCATCGGGGACTCCGACAATGTCAAGGTCGGGCAGGGGGCTGTCGTTATCGGCAACGCCATGGGCTACGGCATTTCCGTCACGACTGGCGTCGTTTCCGCCCTTGACCGGGAGGTTCAGGTTCAGTCCGAGACCACCGGTCAGACCGTCACCTACTCCGGGCTCATGCAGACGAACGCAGCCGTCAATCCCGGCAACTCCGGCGGTGCCATCGTCAATATGAACGGAGAAGTCATCGGCGTTGTTTCTGCCAAGTACGTCGATACGACGGCAGAGGGCATGGGCTACGCCATCCCCATCACGAAGGCAAAGACCATCCTTGAAAAGCTCATGAACGGGCAGACGGTCACGGATGAGGACGTCAATCCGGATAAGGAGGGGACATCTGCAGATGCCAATTCCACGCAGACCGCCTATCTCGGCATCTACGGGGCGGACATCACAGCCAATATGGCGTCCTCCTACAATATGCCGACCGGCGTCTTTGTTACAGCAGTGGCTTCTGACAGCGGGGCAGAGAAAGCCGGTATCCAGAAGAGGGACATCATCACGGCGATCGACGGGAATGCCGTCTCTGCGATGACGGATATGCAGAACTACCTCAAAAGCAAGAAGCCCGGCGACACGGTGACTCTGACCGTAGCCGTCTATTCCCAGAACTATCAGACGGGTGATATTACGGTTACCCTTGGTGAGAAGCCGGCAGATACCCAGACTCAGCAGTGAAAAATCATATGAATAATGCGGCGGCGCCGGGTG
>OMTX01000080.1 GCA_900314085.1 uncultured Lachnospiraceae bacterium
CAGCCGGCGCGAGCCTGCCGGCCTGCAAGACATCAGCCTGAGCCGAAGGCAGCCCGCTCGACGCAGGCCGGCTGAAAACAGCTCTATCGGCCAAATGGCTCCGCAATTTGTGTCTTTTCAGGCAGACGCTATAGAAAGGTACGGGAGCAGGAAGAAGCCCCTCTTCAGACACCGCGAGCGGTCCGTAGACCGCCAAGGTGTCTGGGAGGGGCTTCTTTCTGCGAACGGGCTCCGTACGCATCGGCTGAAAAGGCACAATCGGCAGGAGCCAAATTCTACCAAACGAAAAATTCAATCAGGAGGCCGGAGCTCGAGGGGCTGGCCGCCACGGCCTTTCTGAGATGGAGGCAGGAGAGCCGCCGGAGAAAGAGCCGTACCGCATAAAGAGAGGGCTGTATTAACAGCCGCTTTTTGCTTTTTCCTGTCCCGTCAGACCAATGTGTCAATTTTCTTTTCTCCCTGTGGACTTCACTGCGTTAAAAGAGTAAAATGGCAAAGTCCATATAACAGAGCTATTCAAGGGAGGAAATTATGACAAACAATCAGATTGCGATGCTGATTGCCATGGCAGCCTACCTGGTATGCATGGTAGCCGTCGGCATCAAGGCATCGGACCGGACGGAAACAGTAGGCGACTTCTACTTAGGAGGCCGGAAACTCGGTCCCTTTGTCACGGCTATGAGCGCTGAGGCTTCCGATATGTCGAGCTGGCTCCTGATGGGACTTCCCGGCGTCGCCTATCTTTCCGGAACCGCTGAAGCCGGCTGGACAGCCATCGGCCTTGCCGTCGGGACCTATTTGAACTGGCTTTTCGTTGCAAAACGCCTGCGCCGCTATACGGAAAAGACAGGATCCATCACAGTTCCCGAATTCTTTTCGAACCGCTATGGAGACCGGCGGAATGTCCTGACTGCGCTCGCCGCCCTGATGATCGTCGTCTTCTTCGTTCCCTACACAGCCTCCGGCTTTGCTGCCTGCGGGAAGCTTTTTAAGTCCCTCTTCGGGACGGATTACCACGCAGCCATGATCATCTCTGCAGCCATCATCATTTTCTATACCGCCATGGGCGGCTTCCTCGCCGCTTCCAATACGGACTTCATCCAGTCCATCGTCATGTCCGTCGCTCTTCTGATTGTCCTGATTTTCGGGAACATTCAGGCAGGCGGGCCGGCAGCCGTCCTTGAAAACGCAAAGAGTCTGCCCGGCTATCTTTCCATGACACATAGCTATGATCCCGCTTCCGGGACGGCATCCGCCTATCCTCTTCTCACCGTCTGCTCCCTCATGGCCTGGGGACTCGGCTACTTCGGAATGCCCCACATTCTCCTGCGCTTCATGGCAATAGAGGACGACAATAAGCTCCGCCTCAGCCGCCGCGTGGCTTCCATCTGGGTGGTCATCTCCATGACCATCGCCGTCACCATCGGAATCGTCGGCCTCGGCATGTCAAAGGCCGGCGCCGTCGGTACCCTCGAAGGATCTGCGTCTGAGACCATCATCGTGGAAATTGCAAGCCTGCTCTCCACCTACGGCATCCCGGCTGCCCTGATTGCCGGCGTCGTCCTGTCCGGCATCCTCGCTTCCACGATGTCGACGTCGGACTCCCAGCTGCTTGCAGCCTCGTCCTCCGTCTCCAACGACATCCTGGCGAAATTCCTGCATATCAATATGAGCCAGAAGAAAAACCTCGTCGTTTCCCGGATCAGCCTGATTGCCATCGCCATCATCGGCGTCGTCATGGCATGGGATCCGGATTCGTCCGTCTTTCGGATTGTCTCCTTTGCCTGGGCAGGCTTCGGCGCTGCCTTCGGTCCCCAGATGCTGTTCGCCCTCTTCTGGCGTCGCAGCAACAAATACGGCGCCCTGGCCGGGATGCTTGCCGGCGGCGCCATGGTCTTCATCTGGAAGTACGGCATTGCCGGGCTCGGCGGTGGCTTTGCCATCTACGAGCTCCTGCCGGCTTTTGTCACGGCCCTGCTTGTCAACGTCGTCGTCTCTCTTTTGACGCCGGCTCCTGCCCCGGAGATTGCGGACACATTCGACTCCGTAGAAAAATAATCCCGCCCGATTGAAAGCCAAACGCCCGGACCTCTGAAATGGCAGAAGTCCGGGCGTTTTATATTATTCATGCATCTGAATTCTAATGGTCAAACCTCAAAGAGAAATCCGCCTTCTCAAGCGTCAGATTCGGGCTATAGTAGGGATCGCCCTTTTCATAGTATACCGGCCACCTCTTCCGCAGGCGCTCCGCCTCCTTCTCGAACCGGGCCTGCTTCTCCGGGGTATCCTCGTAGCCTCTCGACTTCGACTCATAGTGGTAGGCTTCCGCGAAGGGGGTATAGACGATGAGATAGCCCTTGTCCCGGATCTTCAGACAGAAGTCAATGTCATTGAAGGCGACTGCAAAGTCCTCCGTCAGGCCGCCCACTTCTTCGAAAACGGACTTCTTCGTCAGCAGGCAGGCAGCGGTCACCGCGGAGTAGTTCTGCACACTGACGATGCGGCCGAGCATGCCGACCGCCGTGGGGCCCGCGCTCCAGAAGGTATGGCCCGCTGACCGGCCGTATCCGATGACAACGCCGGCATGCTGGATGGTCCCGTCCTTGTAGTAGAGGCGGGCGCCGACAGCGCCGACATCCGGCCGCATCGCATACTGCAGCATCTCCCAGAGGAAATCCTCCGTGATGATTTCCGTGTCATTGTTCAGAAGGAGGATATAGTCTCCCCTGCAGGATTTCTCACCGAAATTGTTGATCTTTGAATAGTTGAAACCGCCCTCATAGGTCACCACATGGAAGTTGTCGTGCGCCTTTTCCATCTTCTCATAATAGGCAAAGGTCTCTTCCTTTTCACTGTTGTTCTCAACGATGACGAATTCAAAATTCCGATAGGAAGACTTCTCATAAATGGATTGAACACATTTGTCCAGATCCTCGATATGATCCTTGTTCGGGATCAGGATGGAAAGCAGAGGCTGCTCCGGCCAGTGATAATGAATCCGGTACTTGCCGTAATACTCCGTGATTTCCGCTGTCGCCGGCAGACCGACTCTCTTGAAATGCGCATCCAGCGCCCGTTTCCCTGCTTCATAAGCATACTTCTTCGTGGCGGGATCCTCCGCCGTGGAGGTCGAGGCCATCCGCCAATGATAGAGCACCTTGGGAATGTGGCAGATCCTGTCCGTGTTCTCGATGCAGCGCAGGGTGAAATCGTAATCCTGGGAGCCGTCGTAATTCCCGTCCAGCAGGCCGACCTTGTCAACGAGACGCCGGCTGACCACAAACAGGTGGGAGATATAGTTGCAGCAGCGGAGGAAGTCGATATCGAAATCCGGCTTCATCAGCGGATCGAGCCGGTGCTGATCGCCGACAAGGCGGTCAAGCAGGTCCTGATCGGAATAGATGACATCAAGTTCCCGGTCCCGGTTCAGTTCTTTTGTAATTTCATACAGGGAGTTCAGGGCAATCGTATCATCGTGGTCCATGAAGACGATATAATCCCCATGCGCCATTTCAATTGCCCGGTTTGTATTCTCTGCAATTCCGGCATTCTCAGCCAATGCGCGATAGAGAATACGGGAGTCCTTTTCAGCCCGTTTTGAAAGGTATTCCGTCAGTTCCGACCGGCCATTCTCCGCCCCGGCATCCGCCAGGCAGAGCTCCCAGTTCGAATAGGTCTGCCCCTCCACGCATTTCAGAAGATCGTCAAGGAAAAGCCGTTTGGTGTGGTAGATTGGAACGACAATGGAAAAGAGGGGACGATAGGCAAAATCCTTCTCCGCCTTTCGCTGGGCATCCAATTCCCCCTGCCCGGGCTCGTTCTGTCGGATCCAGGCGAGATAGGTTTGCCCGTTTCCTGTCTTTTCCGCGACCTTCTTCTTCGCTTTCTCAATCACAGCCGCCGGGCCGTCATCGAAAAGGACCTGCATCGTCCGCAGGGCATAGTGGGACACCTTTTCCGCAAATGTCCGCCCGTGCGCCAGAGAAGCGTACTGCCTCTCCGTAAACCGGTATCCCTTCTGCTCCTTCCCGTTGTCAAAGACTACGGTAAAAGGCTCTTTCGACGGACGGTCCAGGCGGATTTCAAAGCCGGCAGCGTAGTCGTGGGAAAGCTCCGGGTAGAACTGCAGGATATCGTTTCTGTGCGTCCTGCGCACATCCGCTTCAACACCACTGACCGTGATGTCAACCGGTTCTTCCGAAACAACCCAGCCGGAGATGAAGTCCTTTTTCTCCCCCCGGCGGGCAGCATCGAATTCAAATCGCAAATCAGACAGAAGGATCGGCCGCTTCAGAAAGTCGAACACGGGCGTATCCTTTTCCCCTGCTGCGCGATGCGAAAGCAGATGAAAATCCTTTGCATTTTCCCAGCCCTCCGGCAGGTCCGCTTCAAAAGAATAATATTCATGCGGGCGGTTCGAATAGGCATTGTAAATGGCCTGCCGCTCTTCTGCATCCGGACGCAGATCCAGGTGCTGTCCGTCTATTGAAATATACAGTTCCGTTTCATCCTTCTGGAAGAACCCAATGATCCAGACGGCGTTCTCCTCCTGAAGCTTTCGTCCTGTATTGACAACAATGAAATCTTTCATAAAGCAAAAACTCCCACACAGCAGCTGCTGCCTGTCTATTTGATCAGCCCGAGAATAATGATGGCAAGCACGAGAACCGGCAGGACAAAGGTACAAATAGGGCGCATCCATTGCATGACTTTCAGGCCTTTTCCGGAATTTGCCTCAGCGACAAAATTGTCCCAGCCCCAGCCAGTCTTCCAGGTACAGAAAATGATATAGACGAGGGCGCCGATCGGCAGCAGCAGGTTCGATACCAGAAAGTCCTCCAGGTCCATGATCCCGGACTTCGGTCCCAGCGGGTGAACGCCGGACCAGACATTGAATCCGAGGGCGCAGGGCAGGGAAAGAAGGAAGACGGAAATCACGCCAAACAACGTCGCCTTCTTCCGGCTCCAGCCGGACAGATCCATGATCATGGCATTGATATTTTCAAAAACGGCAAGGACCGTGGAGAAGGCTGCAAATGTCATGAAGAGGAAGAAGAAGGCTCCCCAGATCCGGCCGCCTGCCATATGGTTGAAAATGTTCGGCAGGGTGATGAAGATCAGGGCCGGGCCGGAATCCGGCTGCACCCCGTAGGCAAAGCAGGCAGGAAAGATGATGAGGCCGGACGTAAAGGCCACGAATGTATCCAGGATGGCCACATTGACGGACTCTCCGAGAAGAGACCGGTCTTTTCCGATATAGCTCCCGAAAATGGCCATGGCGCCGATACCGATGGACAGGGTGAAAAAGGCCTGATTCATCGCGGCGACAATGACATTCAAAAGTCCCGCTTTCCGGATCTCTTCGATATTCGGAAGGAGGTAGAAGGATAGCCCCTTCCCGCCTCCCGGCGTCACAACGGAGTTCACGGCAAGAATCACCATGATGGCCAGCAGGGCCACCATCATGACCTTTGATACTTTTTCGAGTCCATTCTGCAGGCCGATGGCGATGATGGCAAAACCGACGGCAACGATGACCGCCATATAGCCCACCTGCTTGGCCGGGGAAAGCAGCATATCGGAAAAATAGGCGGATACCCCGTCAGCATCCAGCCCGGAAAAGCTGCCCCGCAGCATCTCGACGAAGTACTGCAGCATCCAGCCGGCCACCGTCGTATAGAACATCATGAGAAGAAAATTCCCGGCCAGGGAAGCGATCCCGTGCCAGTGCCACTTCTGCCCCGGTTTTTCCAGGGCCTGGTACATCTTCACCGGACTCTTCTGGGCAGCCCGGCCGATTGCAAATTCCATGGTCATGACGGGAATCCCCATCAGAATCAGGAAGAAAATATAGATGAGGACAAAAGCCCCGCCTCCGTACTGGCCGACCAGCCAGGGGAATTTCCAAACATTTCCGATGCCGATGGCGCAGCCGGCGGAAATCAGAATGAAGCCGAGCCGCGATCCCAGGTGTTCTCTTCCCATGAAAAAAGTCCTCCCTTTCCAAAAGTACACACGGTACAACTTTGGCACGGGAGGGCTCTCTTGTCAATCGGTTTTTTCAGAAGCCTAAAGCAGACCGGCAGCCATACGCCTTACTCGAAGTTCAGCATGAAACGGACGATATGCTCCGCTGCCGGAAGCAGGTCTTCTCTGGTCAGAGCTCCCTTTTCCATGGCTTCCTTCACCCGGTCCGGAAAACCCGTCGCCATCTTTACATCCGTTCCGCCAAGGATTTCTTTATAATGCTCGGCCCGGTTCCACCAGTCGGAAATGACGATGCCGTCGTAGCCCCACTCTTCACGGAGGATGCCGACAAGAAGCTCACGCGCTTCGGAACACCTGCGGCCGTTGATGGCATTGTAGGCATTCATCAGGGACCAGGGGTGAGCCTCCTTCACCATGATTTCAAAGCCTTTGAGGTAGATTTCCCGCAGGGCCCGCTCCGAAACACGCGAATCCGAGTGCTTGCGGTTCGTCTCCTTGTTGTTGCAGGCGAAGTGTTTGGGGCAGGCGGAGACACCTGTCCGCTGGATGCCGCGAACCATGGCCGCCCCCATCTTCCCGGCGACAAGGGGATCCTCAGAATAATATTCAAAGTTCCGCCCGCACATAGGATTCCGGTGGATATTCATTGCCGGGGTCAGCCACATGGAGATGTTCATCTCCCTCGTTTCTTCCCCTCCTGCTGCCCCGACAGCTTCCACGAGATCCGTATTGAAGGTCGATGCCAGGGCAGTCGCGCAGGGCCAGGCCGTTGTCGGGATTCCGATGAAGCTATGAAGGCGCACACCGGCAGGCCCGTCCGCCGTCTCAAAAATCGGCACCCCGTATTCCGGCAGGTTGCCGATGCCGTAGACATTGGAAACTCCCCGGTTTGGCTGGCCGCCGCAGAGAGAAATCAAATCATCCGTCGAAAGCTCACCCACGAATTCTTCCACTGTATTTCTGCCCTCGACAACGTCATAAAGGGAAACCGCTTCTTTCTTCACTTCCTGCGTCAGATAATAGGGTTCCCTCGTCCGCTCCACCGGAGAAACAGCTTCGTCCCGACCTCCTTTGATCTTTTCTATGACGGATTCATTGATGTCGAAAGGTTCTGTCACCGGCAGTTCTTCGAAGCTTCCGTCCGCCTTCATCCGCTTGTGCAGGGTAGTCGGCGCCATATAGGAATGAAGGTCTTCCACAATCTTCGCTTCTCCCGGAAGATCCACGGAAGCAAACTCTTCTGCCTCTGCCACATTGATCCCCGAATAGAAACGGTACGTACCGGGCTCCAGTATACGGGATGACTTTTTCACTTTTCCTTCATCGTCAAAGACGGCGAGGTCTGAAAGAGGGGCAGCAAGAACGATGTCCTGACTCTCTCCCGAAAGCAGTTCTCTCGTCTTTGCAAAGGCAAGAAGGACACGGGCAGGCTGCTCAAAAATCGTCCCGGGGGCCTGTCCGTAAAGACCGGTCACCTGCTTTCCACTCCTGCTGCCGAGATTTGTCACGCGGATGCGGACGGAAATGCAATCGCCCTCAAAGCCGTACCCCATGACCTTTTCCGCAAAGTCCGTGTAGGAAAGGCCATAGCCGAAGGGATAGACGACACTTTCGCCTGCTTTAGGAATCGTCGAAAAATACCGGTAGCCGACGAAGACGTCCTCCGTATACTCTACATAGTCTATAGATTCATGGAATCCTTCAGAAGAAGGATAATCTTCAAGGCGGGCGGCGTAGGTATCCGTCAGACGTCCGGACGGGTTGACAAGTCCGGAAAGAGCCTCCGCCGCTGCAACGGCCCCTTCCATTCCGCCCTGAAAGGCCTGAATTGCCCCTGCAATTCGGGCATCGTCTTTGATCCACGATGTATCGATGACGCCGCCGACGTTCAGGACAACGACGACATGGGCGAAGCGTTCTTCCACCGCGGAAAGCAGATTCCTTTCCTCAGGGGAAAGATAGAAATCCGTATCCGGGAAGAGATTTTCCCGCTCTACCGGCTGCTCCGTCTCATCGGACCAGGGATTAAACTCTTCATTGACCTCGGTTCCGGACCGGTCCCAGCCCTCCCCGGAGAAACGGCAGATGGAAAAGACGGCCGTATCCGTGTAAGCTGCTGCCCCGTTCAGAAGCTCCTCCGGAACGGAAGGTTCCCTGAACATGCCATGATCTTTTCCTGCAGAGAGCTGCTCTGACACATACTGTTTGTAAAAATCCACAAGCGGCTCATAGACCGGATTCGCTCCGGATTCCTGAAAACCCTCGTAAAGATTCCTCACATAGGCGCAGTATACATCGCCTGAGCCCCCGCCGCCTTTCACATAATCGATGGTTCCCTTGCCGAAGAGGGCCACCCGCTTTCCCTTCTGCAGGGGCAGGGCACCTGTATTCTTCAGAAGTACGACAGACTCTTCCGCTGCCTTTCTGGAAAGTGCTATGTGCTCCGGGCTTCCCGTCACGTACTTTCCCGGATGGAGCGGCTTATTGGGCTGATAGCGCTGCCTGATGTAGTGTTCCATTTTTTCTCCTTTCGAACAATCCCCTGTATGATTGATTCCTGCCATCAAACAGTATATCAAAATACAAGCGAAGCAGAAAGAAAAAAGAACCATTCCTGCCACTGCATTTATATGATATCTCTCCTCTTTTTTTCATTCGTCATAACTGTCTTTATTGCTTTTTTTCTCGCCCTTTCTTACAATGGGAAGCCGCAAAGGAGCTTCACACATCTATGCTTTTCATCCGAAATAATTACAGGGGGATCCTGGCAGTCGCCGCTATTGTCCTCCTCTTTCTGCTGATCATCCCGTCTGCCCTGGCGGAACCGGATACCGTTAACGATTCGATTGCCGTCCTTCCCGGACTCTCCCATGAGGACGCGGGGAAAAAGGAGGTCCTGCAGAAGGTCGGAAACTACCGCATTCTCGTCATCGACGCCTGGGACTACAGTGAGGAAGAAATCACTGCCCTGAAAAAACAGGGATGCGAGGTCTATTCCTACATCAATGTCGGTTCCCTGGAGACATGGCGCCCCTGGTACAAAAACTATCAAAGCCTCT
This sequence comes from uncultured Lachnospiraceae bacterium, assembly GCA_900314085.1. Taxonomy (GTDB): domain Bacteria; phylum Bacillota; class Clostridia; order Lachnospirales; family Lachnospiraceae; genus RUG306. Next base: position 9,048 of record OMTX01000080.1, read on the forward strand.
GTCTCCTGCCCTACGAAGGCTGGGAGGACGAATCCTGGGTGAACGTGACAGGCTTTTCCTGGCAGGAGCACTGCGTCAATCTCGCCG
>OMTX01000163.1 GCA_900314085.1 uncultured Lachnospiraceae bacterium
GGGCTGCCTTCGGCTCAGGCTGATGTCTTGCAGGCCGGCAGGCTCGCGCCGGCTGGAGATCGGGCAGAAGGCTACTTCGTGTCGAACCGGGTTGCAATCATATGAATGATGTAGGGCACGAGGATGACCGGGATCGCCAGGTAGGCGATGAAACTGTAGGCCTTTGCAATGAGCGTCAGCAGGCCGAACTGGGCGATGCCGAAGTCGATGAGGCAGCAGGCCAGGGCAATGAGAATCGTCTTTGCGACCGGTTTTCCGCCTTCCGTTCTCTTCTTTTCTTCGTCCGTCAGAACGGCAGCACTGACGCGCTTTACCATGGCGGCCACCATATTGACGGCCGTCGTGACGGCGCCCAGGATGATGAGGACGGAGATGACGGGGGTGAAGAAGGCAGATCCCACGCCTTTCTGAACCATCAGGACCGTGGGCACCTGGGCGGATGCCATGTCGGGATCCGCATATACGGTGAGGAGGCCGAGGACGACCATGATCATTAGGCAGGAGTTTACGACGAAGCCGGCAATCATGGACTTCTTCGCGTCGCCCGGTTTCTTAAAGGTCTTTGCATGCTGGACGAAGACAGCCACATTGCAGAGCTGGAAGGTTCCGTAGAGGAAGGCGGAATAGAGGGCTTTCCCGAAGGAGAGATTTTCCGCCTGCATGCCGGTGAGGGCGCCTGAAATGCGGTCAGCCCCGGCTGCAATATTCGGGATGTAGACAGCGAGCAGGCCTGCGATGATGACGATGGAAAGGACAGACGATACGCGGCGGACGAGATCCGTGCCGAAGATGGCGACGACAAAGATGAACACGCCGATCAGCAGGGTACAGAGGAGGTAGGGCAGGCCGGTCACCGCGTGGAGAGTGGCGCCGCCGGTCGCGAAGGCGACGGCCGGCGCCACGCACATGACGACGATGTAGAGGAACTCGAAGAGGTTCGAGAAGACCGGGGCAAAGCGGCCGTAGAAGGCATTGTTGTAGGACCGGTAGTCATAGACCTCGTGTTTCCGGGCAAAGCGCAGGCAGTAGGTAAAGAAGAAAGCATTGTAGGCCATGGCAATGACCGGCATCAGGATGCACCAGGCTCCGTAACGGACGAAGTAGGAGTAGAGCTGGGCGCCGGAAGCAAAGCCGCCGCCGAAGTGGGTTGTGAACCAGACGAAGGCAACCCCGAGGAGCAGGGCAGCAGGCGTTCTTTCATTATTGTTTTCTTTCATGTTTCCTCCCTATAATCTGTTCCGCTATAAGGGGGCAGCGCTGCCCCCATTCATTGCAGTTTTTTTATTTGTTTGCTGCATTTACTGCGTCAAGCTCATCAAAAGCATCTTCGAGCATTTCCCGCGTGATGCGGTAGGGATTGTGATCGATGTCCTTCTGGGCAATGGCCTTGTCGATGACACTGTTCCGGTCTGCCGGCGAAAGGCCTAAGTCTTCGAGCTTTGTCGGAAGTCCGGTGTCGCGGCTGAACGAGTAGAGCTCGTCAAAGAGGGAGAAGCCCTTTTCCGGATCCGCCTTGCGGTCGATGAGGAGCAGGAGCAGGACGCCGAGGGAAACAATTTCCCCGTGCAGATGGTTTTTCTCCACGTCCGGGAAGCTTGTGAGACCGTAGTTGACGGCATGGGCGAGACCGGTATTGTAGTCGATGATTTTGTCTTTCGTCAGGAAGATAGAAGCGATGGCTGTCGTGACATTGATGGCGAGAACGACGTTTTCCACCTCCTTTGAGGCAATCCCTGCCTTGTTGTCGGATAACGCCTTGCGCCCGTATCGGAGAATGGGGTCAAGGCACATGCGGGAAACCGTCACGCCGAGGCCGACATAGTGGGAGAGCTCTTCCCCGCGGGAGGACATGGAGCTTTCAAAATATTTCGCATAGGTATCGCCCATGCCGGCCCACATATATTTCGCGGGAGCCTTTGCGATGATGTCGAGATCGAGGAAGGTATGGAGGGGCGGCCGCGTGATGAAGAAGGGCTTCAGGAAAGAGCCGTCGTCATTGTACATGATGGAAACGGACGTGCAGCCGGCGCAGTTTGATGTGATGGTAGGAAAGGAAAAGACCGCCTTGTTCAGTGTCTCGCCCAGAGCCTTCGTCGTATCCGTCGCCTTGCCGCCGCCGACCGCAAAGAGGAGCTTTGCCTGCTTGACAGCGGGTTCGGCAGCAAGCTTCATCACATTGTCATAGGTGCACTCGCCGCCGTAGTAGAGGCTTCCGGTAATGGCAAGGCCGCTTCCTTCGCAGGCCTTCCGGATCTTTTCTTCGGCAGCCTCCCGGGACTTGTACCCGCCGATGATGACCGCTGTATTGCCGTAGTCTAAGCATACGGTCGGAATTTTTTCGTAGACGTCATGCCCGATGGTATAGTTGGGCAGATACATGCTGTAGCCTTCCATTATTCCTCCTTGTAGAAAAACAGCAACTATTCTGAATCACACGATGGGATTTCTTCAAAAATCTATTTTCAAAAAATCGCCCCGGACAAAAAGCCTGAGGGCGAAGCAAACCTTGTCCCGCGATGCACTTTAACGCGTTAACGCAAACAAGTATATTATCTTCATTTTTCGTACAGAATGCAAGAGCTTTAGAAGTACTGCGAGAGTACCTCGGGTAATTCTTCCATGGATTTCAGAATGATGTCGGCTGTCGCCTTCATCTCAGTGTCAGGGAGAACCTGGTCGGGAATCATGATCGTAAGCATTCCGGCGGCTTTCCCGGCGCGGACACCGTTGAATCCGTCCTCGACGACGATGCAGTCGCCGGGGTCGGCTTCCAGCTGGTCTGCGGCGTAGAGGAAGATGTCCGGCTCCGGCTTTCCGTGCTCAAGCCCGTTTCCGCTGATGACCTTTGAGAAGTACTGCCGCATATTTGTCTCATCGAGATAGCGGTCAGCGACGGAGATATGGGAGGAGGTGGCGATTGCCGTGAGGACGTGTCTTTCCTGCAGCCATTTCAGTGTTTCAATGACGCCGGGCTTGACCGGAATTCCCCGCTTATGCAGAATTTCTTCCGTATACTGCCTCTTCTTCGCGCAGATTTCTTCGCCCCGGTAGCCGCACTTGTTCAAAAGATCCACAATGCTGACGTGGCTTCTGCCGATGAGCCGGAGATAGAGCTCGTGGGAGATGCCGGCCTTTTCCCAGGCCTCCCCGTATATGCGCTCCGTGTCGTAGAGTGTTCCGTCCATATCAAAAATGACTGCTTTCAAAATCGTCCTCCGTCCGGAAGCGTGTCGTTTCGAATCTGCAGAGGTTCGGACAGGGCTTCGCAAAGATCAGTGGTTTTACAGAATCCATTCTATCATTCTATGGGAAAACTGTGTTAGAGTATCGTACGGATTTCAAAAAAGGAGTTATGTCATGACATTCAATATCGTCCTTCACGAGCCTGAGATTCCATCGAATACCGGAAACATAGGCCGTACCTGCGTCGCGACAGGGTGTTCGCTCCACCTTATCGAGCCCCTGGGCTTCCACCTGACGGAGAAAAATCTGAAGCGGGCGGGGATGGACTACTGGGAGAGGCTTTCTGTCACGCGCTATATGAACTACGAAGATTTCCTGGAAAAGAACGGAAATCCCCGCGTATACTTTGCGACGACGAAGGCCCGGCAGCGGTATACGGATGTGGCCTTCCGTGATGGCGACTATATCATGTTCGGAAAAGAGAGTGCAGGCATCCCCGAGGAGCTTCTCGTTGAGCATCCGGAAATGTGCATCCGTATTCCCATGCTGGGCGAAACCCGGTCCTTAAACCTTGCGAATTCCGTCGCCATCGTACTCTACGAGGCCTTCCGGCAGAACGGTTTCGATGGCCTCGAGTCGAAGGGAAACCTGCACCGCCTGAGCTGGAATGGGTGAGCGGAGCAAAAAGCCGGCCTTCCTGCAACGCAGTATCAGCCTGGATGGGTGAGCGGAGCAAAAAGCCGGCCTTCCTGCAACGCAGTATCAGCCTGGATGGGTGAGCGGAGCAAAAAGCCGGCCTTCCTGCAACGCAGTATCAGCCTGGATGGGTGAGCGGAGCAAAAAGCCGGCCTTCCTGCAACGCAGTATCAGCCTGGATGGGTGAGCGGTGCACAAAACATGCCTTTCCGCGACGCAATATCAGCAGGGAGTGAATGTCTGCATCCGCCGCATGACCTCTGAAATCGGAAGCCCGACGACATTGTAGTAGTCGCCCTCAATTCCGCTGATGTAGGCGGCAAAGGCTCCCTGGATGCCATAGGCGCCTGCCTTGTCCATGGGCTCTTCCGAGTCTGCATAGGCACGAATTTCCGCCTCTGTCATGGGGCGGACATGGACCCGGGTTTCAACGGCGAAGGTGTCGGCTCTGTATCCGGTCCCCCGCAGGCTCTTGGCTGTTTCTGCCCGGGAAGGTGTACCGACGGTATTTGCATTGTCCGGCAGCAGGAGGGTGACGCCGGTGAAAACGGAGTGAGCGTGACCCTGCAGGCGGGAAATCATAGTGAAGGCTTCGTCGTGGGACGCCGGCTTTCCGAGGATATCACCGTCAATCGCAACGACAGTATCTGCTGCGAGGATTGCGAACTGACACGCGGTGCGTGCATTACTGATCCCGGACGTTTTGACCCCAATTGTGAGTCTCTCCGGATTCTTTTGCAGCGCGGCTTCAACGGCCTCCGCTTTAAGCTTCGACAGTTTCTTCACCTTTTCTGCCGGATCGGTTTCGGTAATATTTTCATCGATATCTGCGGGGATGATGACCGGCTCTATTCCCACCTGTCGCAGGATGTCGCGGCGGCGGGGGGAAGCGGAGGCGAGAATCAGGTGCATGGTATTTCCTGCCTTTCCTGTTTTTTGCTGAAAGCGTGCCCGGGGGAAATACCCGCCGCCCATTTGAGAAGGCGGGAAAGCAGGCGTTTTATATTATTCTTCTGATGTCCGCTCTTCCGGTGCATCCTTTTTTCCGCTGATGCTGATCAGGACGAGCATGCCGAAGATGCAGGCAAAGCCGATGGCGTCCCATACGGTGAAGGACGAGTGGAGTAGCGTCGTTGAAATAATGGCCGCCGTGACGGGCTCCGCAAAACCGTAGAGGATGCCTTTGTTGGGACCGATTTTGTGAACGCCTGAAATATATGCCGTGAAAGCGAGGACATTTCCGACGATGACGACGAAGGCAATACCGAAGATGCCGACGGGACCGGGCGTGTAGGCAATATGCCACGAGCGGAAGAGGACGAAAAGAAGGGCGCCGCCCAGGAGAAAGGACCAGGCCTGCAGCACGGGGACCGGGTAGTCCTGGGCAAGAGGCGTTGTCAGCATATTGTAGATCGTCACGCCGACCGCGCTGATGATTCCGACAGCCAGGGCGTGCGGCGAAATGGAAAGCGCCGTGAAATCCCCGTGGGTGATGATCAGGAGAATGCCGACAAAGGCGAGAACGAGGCTGATGAGCTCCGTCACGCGCGGGCGTCTTCGCATGAGGATGCACGAGCAGATGAGAATCATCGCCGGCGATAGGTCCTGCAGGATGGTCCCCATGCCGGCACTTGATAGCTGGATGGTGCGGAAGTAGGTATACTGGCACATGGTCACGCCTGCGAGCCCATAGCAAAGCAGGAGCCCTGCCGCCCGGGGATGTTTCCAGATGGAAAAGAGCTTGTCCCGGCATGTGAAAAGGCAGTAGAAGAATAATATAAGGCCAGCCAGGAAGAGCCGGATGGGGACGAGCCAGCGCGAGTCCATTCCTTCATGCGTGAAAAGAAACTGTCCCATGGAACCGGACAGACCCCAGCAGATTCCTCCGCCTGTTGTGAGAATTGCTCCCTTGAATTTATTACTCATAGCGAATACATTATAAAGAGTGCGGCGATATTTTCAAAGCTTTTCGGAAGAAACAAATGGAGGCCGCCGGCATTCCCGGAATGCTGATGACTGAAAAATACCGGGTTTCGGGCAGAGACCGGCTGCCGGACAGAAGGAATGAAGCGATGACGGAAACAATGGAACAGACAGCCCCGGTGATTCCGGCCGGAGAGGAGGATGCCCTTCTGCAGCGCATCCTCGATATCGGGGACCTGATGCTGCAGTCAGGAGCGGAGATCGGCCGGGTGGAGGATACCATCGCCCGCATCGGAAATGCTTACGGGGCGGAAATGGATGTCTATGTCATCATCTACAGCATTGTCGTCACGATGCAGTATCCCGGCGGCCGGGTGCTGACGCAGACACGGCGGACGCGGGGGCGGGATGATATGGAGTTTGACCGGCTCGACCGCCTGAATGATCTTTCCCGCCGCTGCTGTGCCAATCCGATGACGGTCGGGGAACTCGCTGCAGAAATTGACGCCATCCGCTCCCTGCACAAGAGCCGCCTTCCCCACATCGCCAGCTGCATGCTGGCCGCCTTCGCCTTTTCCCTCTTCTTCGGAGGAAGACCGGCGGACGGCATTGCGGCCGCCGCCTTCTCCCTGCTTTTCGTCCTGCTGCAGGGTATCCTCAGCAGATACAGCACAAACCGGATCTTTTATTTCCTGCTGGTATCCCTCGGCGTCGGGGCGGGCATCGGGGCCTTCTGCCGCCTGACGGGAGCCCTGTTCAATGAAGAGCTCGTAATGATCGGCGTCATCATGCTGATCAACCCCGGAATCACGATGATCAATGCCGTCCGCGAGATGATCGTCGGCAATACGATTTCCGGGGCCCTTCGCCTGATTGAGGCGACGATCTGGACCATCGCCATGGCGGCCGGCTTTATGCTGGCCATCCATATCACGGGAGGGATTGCATGAGGGGGAATATTATTATGAATAATATAAGTACGCATTGCGTATCAATGCCCGGCGCCGGGCGGGAGGCGGAGTGATGCTCTTTTCATTGGATGAATGCCTGCAGCTTCTCATGGCCTTGCTCGGTTCTGCTGCCTTTGCCCTGATTTTCCATACGCCGGAGAAGTGCATTTTCCCCGCTGCGCTGGGCGGCTTCGTTTCGTGGGCTGTCTACCTTCTGACGATGCACGCCGGACGCGGTTACCTCATGGCCTGCCTCCTGTCCGGCATCGCCGCGGCCCTTTGGGCGGAAGCCTTTGCCCGCGTCATGAAAAAGCCGGTGACTGTCTTTCTGATTTCCTCTGTCATTCCCCTGATCCCGGGACGGGACATGTACCGGACCATGAGCAACCTCGTTGTCGGAAACCTCGGCGCTGCCGCAGGCTACGGGCAAACAATGGTCCTGTCCATGATTTTCATTGCCGGCGGGATGAGTCTGGTGGCAGCGGCATTCCTGCTGTTCCGCGGCCGGGGAAGACAAGGCGCCATGTGACAGAATACATTAATTTTTACCTGTAGCGGTTTTCGGTTGAGAAGATATATACACTGTGCGACAATACCCACGGCACCATTTATCCGGTGACGCGGGTATTTTTTCCGCGTGTACAGGGCTGTTTTTTTCGGGCTTTCTGAGGCGATGAACCCATGAAATCATTCAATCCATCCAAACTGTCTTCCTACTGCAGGGCAGAGGCCGGCCTTCTCACAGCAGTCTCTGTCACAGGCGTTCTGTATAATGTCGGAATGGCTGCCGGCCCCTGGTTCGAAGGCCAGCTCGTGCAGCGGCTGGTGGAAATCCTCGGAGGGCAGAAGAAGGCGGCCTCCATGATCGGACTGGCCGCTGCCTACCTCTCAGTCATAGCCTTTGTCCAGATCATGCGTTTTCTGAAGCGGCTCTATGTGCGGAAGTTTGCCAATCGGACAGCGCAGCGCATGCGGCGGACGGTCTACCGGTCGCTGCTGGCTTATAATTTTTCGGACGCGGATGCCGGCAGTATCATGACACGGGCCATATCCGATGCAGACGACTGTGCGGAAGGCCTGCGCAAGTTCATCACGGAAATCTTCGATACCGGTGTCGTTCTTGCTGTCTATATGGTAATGCTCTTTGTTTACGACTGGCGCCTGACTCTGCTCGTCCTTCTTTTTCCCCCCGTTGCCTACGCCCTGGCAAACCTTCTGAAAAAACAGGTCACGGGGAGCGTCAGTGCGGCAAAGGAAGCCGGGGATACCATGCGCTCCCGCGGCCTCGACCGGGTGACAAATGCTGTGACTTACCGAATCTACGGGGCAGAAGCCATTCAGAACCGGGAATATGACAGGACGCTCTCCCGTTATGAGAAGGCAAAAATACGGGCCGGAATCTTTACGAATGCAACCCAGCCGATTTATTATCTGATCTCGTCGCTTGGTTTTTTCATAATAATATGGCTGGGCGGGAGGAATGTTCTCGGTGCCGGGTGGACGCAGTGGGATATTGCTGCCTTTTCCGCCTATTTCGCCTGCTTCGGGAAGCTTGCAAAGAAGTCTTCCCATGCGGCCAATCTCTTCAATGCCGTTCAGAAGGCGGAGGTCTCGTGGAAGAGGATCCTGCCCTATATGCATGAAGCTGACCTGCCGGAAGAAATACCGGCTGCACCGGGACCGCTGCAAGTAAGCGGCCTTTCTGTCATGTGGGAGGACGGGACGCCTCTTTTCTCCGATGTGAATTTTTCGGCGGAACCGGGGCAGATTGTCGGCATCACGGGACCGGTTGCCTGCGGGAAAACGACGCTTGGCCGCTGCTTTCTCGGGGAAATCCCTTATGGGGGGACAATCCGCGTTGCCGGAAGAGACCTGCGGGATATTTTTGCAGACGGAGGGGATGCGGTCTCCTTCTCCGGCCACGACGCGGAACTCATAGATGCTTCCCTTGAAGATAATATTACCCTGAGGACGGCACGTTCCCCGGGTGACGGCGGTTCCTCGGCGTTTGTTTCTTTGAATGCTGTCCGCCCGGATGCGGATGTCGCTTCAGACGAACTTTCCGTTTCTGCAGATGCCACGGGAGAATCTGTTCCGGCCGGTCTGTCCGCGGCGCTGGCGGCAGCTGATCTTTCCGCTGAAGCGGCGGCTATGCCGGAGGGGACGCGGACGGCGGTCGGCAGCGGCGGCTCCCGTCTTTCGGGAGGCCAGCAGGCCAGAGTGTCCCTTGCCCGGGCTCTGTATCACAGGCGGCCGCTCATTATTCTGGATGATCCCTTTTCTTCCGTGGACGCAGAGACGGAAGGGCATATTGTAAACGCCCTTCGCAGTGACTTTCCGGACAGCATTATTCTTTTGATTTCTCACCGGCTCCGGTATTTTCCGGAGCTTTTCACGGTGGTCTATCTGGAGAATGGCAGGGCTTCTGTCGGATCGCACGATGAGCTGATGGAGAAATGCACAGGCTACAGGAAGATGGTGGAACTGCAGGAAGGTGACGCATCTGCCGCAGAAAATGAGACAGATACGGTTCCTGTCCATGCTGCTTTTGAGGAGGCCGGCTATGCAGAATAAAGCAGAGAAGGTTTCTCGGACAGCGGGAGAAAAGCGGCTTTCCGTGGGAAGCTTTGCCGGCGGTCTCATTGGCCGGCAGAAGAGGCTGACCGTCGTCCTTCTTGCCCTTGTTGCAGGGGCGGCGCTCGCAGGGCTCGTGCCGCCCCTGATCCTGGGCCGCCTCGTCGACGGACTGGCGGCAGGAACGGAAAAGACAGCTCTTGCCCAAAGTCTTATAGCCTGCGGACTCGCCTACTTCGGGGCCGTCTTTCTGGCCCGGGGGCTGGAGGCGGCGCGGGAAATTGTCCTTACCATCTGGGGAGAGAAGCTGGGGTGCGGGGTACGGAGTGAGCTTTCCGAAAAGCTTTCCCGCCTGCCGGCTTCCTATTTCGTCACACACAGCACAGGGGATACGGTGTCCCGCTTCGCCGATGACGTGGACACGCTGGAAGACCTCTTTTCCTCCGGCGTCATCAGCATGGCAGCGGATGCGGCTTCCCTTGTCGGAATTGTCATTGTCATCTTCACAAGGAGCGCGGGACTGGGAATGCTCCTCCTGATTGCATTGCCGCTCATTGCCTTCTTTACTGTGAAAATCCAGAAGAGAGCCCTCGCTGCCCAGAAGAAGAACCGCCTGGCGGTTGCCGCGGCGAACCGCATCCTGCCGGAGACCGTGAAATGCCGCCGCCCGATCCGCCTCTATCACGGGGAAGGCTATATGGAAGAGCGCTATGACAAGGCCGTTGCGGACAGCTTTGAGGCAAAGGAAGAGGCGAACTTCTGCGACGCTGTCTATTCGCCGGTTGTCATCATCACCCAGACGGCTGTGACTGCTGTCATGATGATCCTTGCGGTACAGCCCTTTTTCACGCCCCTCTTCGGAATCAGCGCCGGAACGGCAGCAGCCTTTATCGCCTACATTGCCCAGGTCTTCAACCCGATTGAAAGCATAGGAATGGAAATTCAGAGCATCCAGTCGGCCGCTGCGGGGACACAGCGGATCGCGGAATTCCTGGAGGAGACGGAGCGGACGAGTAAAGCACGCAATGCGTACAGTACGGATATGTCTCCGATTGCAATTGAAAATCTGTCCTTTGCATACGAAGACGGCAAGCCGATTTTCAGCGGCTTTGACCTGACGGTAAGGGAAGGGGAATCCGTCGTCCTGACGGGGCGGACCGGCGAAGGCAAGTCCACCCTCTTCAAACTCATTCTCGGCCTTTATCCGCCGGCAGCCGGTTCCGTGAAAATATACGGGACGGATGCAGCAGCTCTCTCAGACGCGGACCGGCGGAAGCTCTACGGCTGTGTGGAGCAGGACTTTCATCCTCTGGCCGGAGGGACTATTCTGCAGCAGATTACGCTTGATGATCCCGCGGTCAGTGAAGCGGATGCCTTTGCTGCCCTGAAGACGGTCGGCCTTTTTGAAACCGTGAATGCCCTGCCGAGAGGTCTGAGAACAGCGTATACGCAGAGCGTATTTTCTGCGGGGCAGACTCAGCTTCTCTCCATTGCCCGGGCGATTGCGGCAAACCCGAAAATATTATTATTGGATGAGATCACATCGGACCTCGATGCGCAGACAGAAGATGCCCTGATGAAGGCTCTTTCGCGGGCGGCAGAGGGGCGGACGGTTCTCTCCATTTCCCACCGGACGGAACTTTTGCAGTACGGACGCGAGGTCGCCATACGGAAGGCGGACGCATAAAGAAGCGGGTTTTTGCAGAACGCAGCTGGCCGGATTTCCTGACTCCCGGATGTCCGGCCGCCTTTCCATTGGCAATTTTTCTGCAGCTTTCCGCTTGCCCTCTGCGCTCACAAAAATATCCGCTAATTTTCACAGAAGGCCGGGGAAATATCGGATATTTTTCTTGACGCTTTGGAGAAATATTCGTAAACTGCCCGAATGCGGAGGCTTTTGCAATTTACTGCAGCGTACTATATAGTGAGGCTATCTATGCAGGACAAGAAAACATCTCTTTCGGGCGTCCTCTTTCTTCTGATCGGCGCCTTTGTCTGGGGCACGACTTTTGTCGCCCAGGATACCGCGGCGGATCAGATGGGGCCTTTCACGTATCTGTTCGGGCGGTCCGTGGTGGCGATTGTTTTTTTGGGAATATTGATACTGATTCTCGACCGGACCGGGAAGGTGACGGCGCCTCCGGAGACATCCGCTGACAGGAAGCTTCTCTGGACAGGCGGTATTCTCGCCGGTATCTTCTGCGGGCTTGCGAGCTTTCTGCAGCAGTACGGCATCGCCTTCACGACGGCTGGGAAGGCGGGCTTTCTCACGGCCTTCTATATCGTCCTTGTCCCGGTCATCGGAATTTTCCTGGGGCGGCGGCCGACGGTTTTCCTCAGCCTGGCGGTGGTCCTGGCTCTTGTGGGGCTCTACTTTCTCAGCCTGCAGGGGAGCCTCCGCCTGGAGAAGGGAGATGCTCTGATCCTTCTCTGCGCTCTGGTCTTTTCCATCCAGATTTTGATTGTGGACCGCTACGCCGGCCTGGTTGACGGGGTGCGGATGTCCTTCATCCAGTTTCTGACGATCACCATTCTGTGCGGCATCTGTATGCTGATCTTTGAAAAGCCTTCTCCGCAGATCTTTCTGGACGGGTGGGTTCCGATCCTCTATGCCGGCATCCTCTCAAGCGGCGTCGGATACACCTTTCAGATTCTCGGCCAGTCGCGCGTGAATCCGACGCTGGCCTCCATCCTGATGTCGCTCGAGTCTGTCTTCTCCGCCATCAGCGGGGCCTTGATCCTCCACGAGCGGATGAGCGGGCGGGAAATCCTTGGCTGCTGCCTGGTCTTTTCGGCGGTGATCCTGGCCCAACTGCCGACGCCAAAGAAGAAGGTGAAAGTTTGACAGAAAATCAGCACGAATGGGTATATGAGCGGGATCGTCTGAACAGCGCTCTGACGGACCTCGGCTTCCCGGCGGAGCTGGGCGACGCCATCGCAAAGCAGCTGGGAAGCCCCAAGGCCATTCGCCGGATGACGGCTTACCTCTATAATGAAAAGCCGACAAGCGCTGAAGTCGTCGTCGACGAGATGCTGGCCATCAGCGAGGAGATTGCAGCCTGGTGGGAGAAGAAGGCGGCGGAGGAAGCGAATGCCGCCTACAACGATTTGCTGTGGAATGGGCTTGGGAGTGAAGATGACGAGAATTGAAAACAGCAGACGGCTGTAAAGGACTGTAAAATGAAAATCAGAAATATTGTGTTTGACCTGGACGGAACCCTGCTCTATACCCTGCAGGATCTCTGCGATTCCGTGAACTATGTCTTGAAAAAGAATAATGAGCCCGAACGGACTATTGCAGAAATCCGCCGCTTCGTAGGAAACGGCGTCCACAAGCTGATGGAACGCTCAGTGCCTGCGGGCACATCAGCTGAAGACCTGGAAATCCAGTACAATGACTTCAAGGCCTACTATGCGGCCCACGACCGGGATACGACGAAGCCCTTTGACGGGATTCCGGAGCTGCTCACAGAACTGCACCGGCGGGGAATCGGTGTCGCCGTCGTGACAAACAAATTCCAGGGGGCAGCCGAGCCCCTGATGGAGGATTATTTTGGAGACCTCATTGACGTGACGGTCGGCGCGGCGGAGGGAGTCCCCCACAAGC
>OMTX01000086.1 GCA_900314085.1 uncultured Lachnospiraceae bacterium
TCACCGCCGCCATCATGCCGGCAGCGCCGCCGCCGATAATAATTATCTTTTTCATAATCTATTTTTCGTCGACTACTAAGCTCAGGCTGCGCCTGCGGCTTGCCTTCGCTAAGGGCGTCGACAGGGCTACGACTAGCTTCGAGCTGCGTCTTCGACTTGCTCTCAGCAAGTTCTCTGCCTCAATCCTGCGGGCAATCCTTCATGGAGAAGGAAATGCGGCCCATGCGGTCCTTGCCCAGGCAGACAACTTTCACGGTATCGCCGAGAGTCAGGACGTCCTCGACGGCATCGATACGCTCGTTTGCAATCTTTGAGATGTGGACGAGGCCTTCCTTGCCGGGAGCGAACTCGATGAATGCGCCGAATTCCTTGATGGAAACGACCTTGCCGGTGAAAATCTGGCCCTTCTCGAAGTCCGTCGTGATGATTTTGATGTACTCGATGGCCTTGTCCATGCCGGCCTTGTCGGTACCGCAGATATCGACAGCGCCCTCTTCATGGATGTCGATAGAGCAGCCGGTGCGGGCAATGATCTCATTGATGGTCTTGCCGCGCTGGCCGACAACATCTCCGATCTTCTCGGGATCGATCTGGATCTGGACGATCTTCGGCGCATACTTGCCGACCTCTTTGCGGGGCTCGGCGATGGCCTTTGACATGCAGGTGTCCATGATGAAATTCCGCGCTTCATGCGCCCGGCGGATCGCACCTTCAACGATGGGGCGGGTCAGGCCATGGATCTTGATATCCATCTGGATGGCCGTGATGCCCGTGTGCGTTCCCGTAACCTTGAAATCCATATCGCCGAAGAAATCTTCAAGGCCCTGGATATCTGTCAGAATCTGGTAATCATCATCCGTCTCCCCGGTCACAAGACCGCAGGAAATACCTGCTACCATTTCCTTGATGGGAACGCCCGCTGCCATCAGGGACATGCAGGAAGCGCAGGTGGATGCCATGGAGGTGGAGCCGTTTGACTCGAAGGTCTCGGATACGGCACGGATGGAGTAAGGGAACTCCTCAGGTGTGGGCAGGACCGGAAGCAGAGCCCTCTCAGCAAGGGCACCGTGACCGATTTCCCGGCGTCCGGGTCCTCTGGACGGCTTCGTCTCGCCTACAGAATACGAAGGGAAGTTGTACTGGTGGATATAACGCTTCTCGGTAATATTGGGATCAAGCCCCTCTACCCGCTGAGCCTCGGAAAGAGGCGCCAGGGTTACGACGTCACAGATCTGCGTCTGACCGCGGGTGAACATGGCAGAGCCGTGTACCCGGGGAATGATGTCAACTTCAGCAGACAGGGGACGGATCTGATCCATGGCCCGGCCGTCAGGACGCTTACCATCCTTCAGAATCATCTTTCGTACGGTCTTCTTCTGGTAAGCATAGACAGCATCCGGAAGAAGGGCAAGCCATTCGTCGTTTCCCGCGAACTTCTCTGCAAGCCGGTCAGTGATCTCACGGATATTTGCCTCTCTGGTCTGCTTATCATCCGTGAAGACGGCCTTCTCCATCTCCTCAGAGGGAACCTCCGCATACATGGCGGCATTCAGTTCATCAGGAATAATATGGTGCTCGTACTCGTGCTTCGGCTTCCCGCATTCAGCCACAATGCCATCAACAAAACGGATGATTTCGCCGTTCACTTCATGTGCCTTGTAGATGGCGGCAATCATATCGTCGTCGGAGATTTCGTTGGCGCCGGCTTCAATCATGATGACCTTGGCCCGGGTGGAAGCAACCGTAAGTTTCAGGTCACCCTTGTCCCACTGCTCCTGGGAAGGATTGATGATGTACTGCCCGTCAATGAGACCGACCTGTGTCATGGCAACAGGGCCGTCAAAGGGAATATCGGAAATCGTAGTTGCAATGGCGCTTCCCAGCATACCGACAAGCTCGGGCCGGCAGGCAGGATCTACGGACATGACGAGATTGTCGAGCGTCACGTCATTGCGGTAATCCTTGGGGAAAAGAGGCCGCATGGGACGGTCGATGACGCGGCTGGTAAGAACAGCGTTCTCAGAAGCCTTTCCTTCGCGCTTATTGAACCCGCCGGGCATCTTCCCGACAGAATACATCTTTTCCTCGAAGTCCACGGACAGGGGGAAGAAATCAATACCGTCCCGGGGCTTGTCTGAAGCCGTTGCCGTAGAAAGCACCGTCGTCTCCCCGTACTGGATGAAAACGGCTCCGTTTGCCTGCTTTGCGACCTTGCCGACTTCGACGGAGAGCTTCCGTCCGGCTAAGTCCATTTCAAATTTCTTCGCTTCCATACTTTTTCTCCATTCTTCTTTACTTCTCACCTGTCCACCGGGGGAAAGCAGGCCTGGCGGACATAACCCCTAAAAATCAGCATCTGCTAAGAAACGCAGAAAGAGCGGAAAATATTCCGCTCTCTCCTCTGCCCGCGGCAGTATTACTTTCTGATGCCGAGCTTTTCAATCAGGACACGGTAACGCTCAATGTCCTTGCTCTTCAGGTAGTTCAGAAGGTTCCGGCGCTTACCTACCATCTTCAGAAGGCCGCGTCTGGAATGATGATCTTTGGGGTTCTGCTTCAGATGCTCTGTAAGCTCTGCAATACGCTCCGTCAGAACGGCAACCTGTACCTCGGGTGAACCGGTATCGCCCTCTGTACGTGCGTACTCCTTCATGATTTCCTGCTTTTTCTCTTTTGCGATCATTGTTAAAAACCTCCGTAAAAAAATGTGATGTATTCCGGCAGCGCGGCCGCCGGTCGGAGTGTCCGGATGCGACTGGGCTGCGGAAAAGTGCTGTGGCTATACCGGATTCATGAATAATAGAAAATCCTGACACAACCGAATTTGTATTTTAACACAGAAAATCCTGCCTGTAAAGAAAAATCACAGGCAGGATATAAATCCGGTTTTATATGAGACATCTGTCGCATCTCGGATAGACAGATTCTCCACGATTCTACTCAACAATACATTATGCATTATGAATTATGCATTTCGTTCCTGCATTATGAATTATGCATTGAACTAGGGCAGGATCCGCATGATCCGGGCCGGCGTCGAATAGTTCACATTCGAAATCTTGATTCCGGACCGCTTGGATGCCGCATGGACGATCTGCCCGTTCCCGATGTAGATAGCCACATGGTGGACGCGGCGTTTTCCGTAGAAAACGAGATCGCCAGGCTGAGCCTCCGCCAGGGAAACCTTCGTACCGATCCGCGACTGGGCTGCAGAAGAATGGGGAAGGGAAATGCCGTAGCGGGCATAAACCTTCATCGTAAAGCCGGAGCAGTCAACGCCGTTCGTCAGGGAAGTGCCACCCCATACATAGCGGTTGCCCACATACTGGAGGGCAAAATTCACCAGGTCGGCGCGGACATTGGAAACACCGCTGCCGTAACGGATTTCAGAAATGGAAGATGCCGTGGGCAGCTGGTCAGCAACGGAAACGTACCGGCTGGAAATATAGCCGTCCTGGCCGGCGAAGTCGACCTTTGTGAAATCTCCCTCTGTGCCAAGAAAATCCAGCTTTGTATCCTTTGCCACATTGCCAAGAATTTCAGAGGCCGTGTCAGCGCCTGCGCGGACATTGACGCCGTCTCCCGTCACTGTCGCAATGCTTGCCACATTCTCTGCAGCAGCATAAAGCGCATCAGAACCTGTCAAAACATATTCTGCCTTGATATAGCCTGTCACGGATCCCGATGTTACGGCCAGGAAATCTCCTTCCTGTCCGGCAATTTCAACGGCATCCCCATCCGAAGCCTTTCCAACAATGGACGAAGAGGCATCGGCAGCCTTCCGGATATTGACATTGCCCTCGGAAACCTTCACGATTCCAAGATTCGTATAGCCGTAGACAGATGGATCGAAAGCTCCTGAAACAGCAACATCAGAAGCTGCCGCAACAGGAGAAGCCTCCGCCACAAGGGAGGCATAGGAAGCGAGATTGACTGACGTAAGTGCCGTGGAACCCGCCGTCAGGGAAAGACCGGTCAGAGATGAAACATCTGTTTTGAGCGAAGCTTTTGAAGGCGCTGCCTGAAGTGCAGTGAAGCCGCAGGCAAAAGCAAGGGTTCCTACTGCAAAAGCGCTGATTACGCGTTTCCTGTAATCCTGCATAAAAGAAAAACCTCCGAAAATATATCCTGGAGTTTTGTAACGAAAGTGATACTACCCTATTTTTTAACAGAAGTCAACGAAATGTAACAAGTTTGTCAAATATAATTTGCCTGCTTCCTCCGCAGGCTTCAAAGAATTCTGTACTATCTCTAAAAATCTTCAGCCGGGTTGAAATGGTAAGCGGCAATATATGCCCTTGCATTGCGGTCGTCCTGATCGAGCTGCTCCTGCAGGGAGGCAAAATCCGAGAACTTCTTCTCGTCACGCATGAAAGATAGGAAAGAAACCCGGGCATCCACGTAGTAAACATCCCCGTCGAAATCAAAAATATGGGTTTCCACGCCAAGACGCTTATCCTTCCGCTCTACCGTAGGCTTCACGCCGATATCCGTCATGCCGAAGAATTCCCTCCCGTTCATTTGGATTCTCGTGACGTAGACGCCAATCTTCGGAAGAAGCTTGGCATCCGGGGGGAGCATATTGATAGTCGCATAGGAAAGACGCCGTTTGCCCAGTCCCTCCCCGTGAACGATCCGCCCATGGATGAAGTATTCGTAGCCGAGCATGCGGTTTACGTCTTCGATATGCCCTGCTTTAAGTTCACTGCGGATCAGGGACGACGAAATGGTAGTTCCTTCATCGAGTGTCAGCAGGGGAACGATTTCCACCTCGTACCCATATTTTTCAGAAAGGCTTTCAAGCAGGCGGCAGTCTCCGGCATTGCCGTAACCGAAACGGAAATCTTCCGTCACACAGATATATTTCATGTGGAAGAGCTCCACGAGGATTTTCACAAAGTCCTCCGCGGAAATATGCATGAAATCCTCATCAAAGGGGCGCTCGTAAAGGTAGTCAATCCCCTTTTTCGAAAGAAGCTCTGCCCGTTCCGCATTCGTGATGAGGTTCCGCCCGTGGAAATCATCCTCTCCCCCCGAAAGAAGCAGGCGTGGGGACTTCGAAAACGTGAAGACAAGCGAAGAAAGGCCTTCCGCCTTTTTGCCGGAAAGCCGCGAAAGTATCCGGTCATGTCCCCGGTGGATGCAGTCGAATTTGCCCACCGTCACGGCCGTCGGCCCGGAAAGCACGCCAAGTTCGGTTTTGTCCTTCAGTATTTTCATATATGACTAATAAAAGCGCCCCGTAAGGATCCGCCTGTACAACGCCTGCCCGAAGCCAGGCGGCAATCACTCCTCCAAAAACATTTTTGTAACGGAAACCTCCCGCCCATTCGTCTTGAAAAGACCGACAAAACGGCCGTCTGAAAGATAGAGCCGCACGCCGGGCGAATCCGGATCCGTCAGGTAATCAGACTTATCTCCCTCTTCAGCCGGCAGGCCAAGCTCCGTCCGCTCTCTCACTTCCGCCTCCGTCAGGGGACGTTTTGTGAGGCAGCTGATCGGCAGGTGCGATCCGTTTACTGCGGCTTTCGAAAAATCGGAATCGACGACGAATGCCGGCCTGTAGGAAAAAAGCATGTCCACCGGTGTAATGATTTCGGAGAGGCGGCCTTCTGCTGCGAACTTTTCGATTTCTCCGATGGTATGGGCTTCATCCAGGATGGAGCCGCCCACAGCGTCACGACGAAGGGAACCCATACAGGCACCACAACCCAAGGCTTCCCCGATATCATTCATCAGGGTCCTGATGTAGGTTCCCGCCGAACATGTCACAGAAAGAACCGCCCGGTTTCCGGCAAATTCAGCGATTTCGATGGAGATTATTGTGATATTTTCCGGCTTCCGCTCTATAGTCTTTCCCTCGCGGGCATACTCATAGAGCTTCTTCCCGTTGACCTTCTTCGCGGAATACATGGGTGGAACCTGCTGAATTTCGCCGGTAAAGGCCTTGCAAGCAGTTTCAAGCTGCTCCCGCGTGACGGAAACAGGCCTCTCTTCAAGAACTTCCCCGCTGATATCCTGGGTATCCGTCGTTTTCCCGAGAAACATTTCACCGGTATAGCGTTTGATGGTGTGGGACGTGAAGAGGGAAGCCGCTTTCGTGGCCTTCCCGAAAAGAACCACCAAAACCCCGGTTGCATTAGGATCAAGTGTTCCCGTATGCCCGACGCTTTTCGTCCCGAGTATGTGGCGGAGTTTCCCGCAGACGTCGAAAGAGGTCCAGCCGGATTCCTTGTTTACGATGATGGCTCCGCTACGGATTTCACTCATGCAGTACCTTTTCTATGCCCGTTGTGCAGCCTGACTGGAAGATGAGGCCACCTGTCTTCTGCATGGCGGCATCAGCTCAGAGCATCAAGAAGGGGCTCGATCTCTCTGACGATTGTTTCGATTCCCGCTTCCGCGTCCCCGTCTATTTCGAAGCCGGCTGCCTTGGCATGGCCGCCGCCCCCGTGAGACTTGGCGAGATCAGCGAGATTGATATCGGCTGTGGCCCGGGTGGAAACCTTGAAATGTCCCGGCTCAAGCTCATAGAGGAATACCGCTGCGAGAGCATCCTTTGTATCCCGCAGGGCAGAAACGATGCCGTCCAAATGCTTGGGCTTTACATGAAACTCCTCCATCTCTTCCGCCGTAATGTAGGAAGCGATGATGCGGCCGTTTGAGTAGAGACGCGCCTTTGTGAGGGCACGGCCGGTCACCCGGTTCTGGTCGAATGTCTTCTGGTAGAAGGTCTCGTCGATGATGTGGCCGAAGTCGATGCCCTTTTCCATCAGGTGTCCGGCAGCCTCCATCGTAGAAAGACGCGTGCAGTCGAAGCGGAAGACGCCGGTGTCGTGAATGATACCGGTGTAGAGGCACTCGGCAATCGCCTTTGTGATACGGTTCTCGTCAATAGCTGAAATCAGATTGTAGACAAGCTCGCAGGTCGACGAATAGTCGGGAATGATGTAGTTCTCATCCGCGAAGGCATCGTTTGAAAGATGGTGGTCGATACAGAGTGTCTCCCGGGCTGCCTCAAAACGGGTTCCGGAAGGACCGAGCCGCTTCGTATCGGAGCAGTCAAGGCAAATGAAAAGATCCACAGAATCTGTACTTTCCGACGGTTCTTCAAGCTCCGCCGACCGTGACAGGAATTCAAAGATATGGGGAATCGGCTCCAGATATGCCTTTGCGCTGATTTCTGGGAAGTTGTCCTCTATGTAGTTCAGCATGGCAAGCACGGATCCCACGCAGTCACCGTCCGGCCGCATGTGGCCGCCGACGGCTACCGTCTTTTTCCCCTTCAATATGTCATCGAGTTGAATCATGGTATCACCTCCCGGCATTTTTTCGTGTTCCGGACATTTCCCGCAGGCCGGGGAAATGACATTCAAATCATCTCCGGCACATCACGCATCGCTATCCGCAGCGATTTCCTCTGCAGATTTTTCATCCAGCCCTTCTTTTTCCACGAGGTCATCGATCATCTTCGACATCTTCACCCCGTAGGCGATGGACTGGTCCAGTATGAAGTTGAGTTCCGGCGTATTCCGGAGGTTGAGCCGGCGGGCCAGTTCGTGGCGGATGAAACCGCCGGAGGACTTAAGCCCGGCGAGAACGTTCTTTTGCTCCGCCTCATCGCCGAGAACGCTGATATAGACCTTGGCGGTCTTTAAGTCCGTCGCCACATCACAGGAGATGACGGAAACCCGCATCGGATCAATCCGGGGATCCTTCACCTCATCGTGGAGAATGAGAGAAAGCGTCCGAAAGACGTCCTCATTGACCTTGGCGGATTTGTTGCTGTTTTTTCTCATAAAGCATATCCCTGCAGGGCAGTCCTGACCTTTGAAGCGAAAAAAGAAACCGCCCTGCGAAAATGAGCCGGATATGCTCCGGCTCTTACATTAGTCATAAAGTTTCAATCACTTGCGGGGAACCTCGACCATCTTGTAGGCCTCAATGAGGTCGCCTTCCTGAAGGTCGCTAAAGCCGTCAAAGACAATACCGCATTCGAAGCCGGTCTTGACTTCCTTGACATCGTCCTTGAAGCGCTTGAGGGAAGCCACCTTGCCTTCCCAGATCTGATCCTTGCCGCGGGTGATGCGGGCACTGCAGTCGCGCTCGATGATACCGTCGGATACGATGGAACCGGCAATGTTGCCGACATCGGAAGACTTGAAGATCTGGCGAACCTCCGCATGGCCGATGACCTTTTCTTCGTAGACAGGCTCGAGCATGCCCTTCATCGCGTCCTCTACATCAGCAATAGCATTGTAGATGACGTCGTAGAGACGCAGGTCGACATTTTCCCGTTCTGCAATCTGCTTGGCCACAACGTCCGGGCGGACGTTGAAGCCGATGATGACGGCATTCGATGCTGCGGCCAGGGTGACATCGGATTCGTTGATGGCGCCGACGCCGCCGTGGATAACCTTGACAACGACCTCGTCATTTGAAAGCTTTTCAAGCGACTGCCGGACGGCCTCGACAGAGCCCTGGACATCCGCCTTGACGACGATGTCGAGCTCCTTGACAGAGCCTTCCTGAATCTTCGAGAAGAGGTCGTCCAGGGACATTCTCGACCGGGTTTCCTCAATGAGGGACTTCTTCTCTTCTGAAACAAATGTATCAGCGAAGGAATGGGCTTCCTTCTCGGAGTCGAAGGACATAAAGATCTCGCCGGCATTCGGCACGTCGGAAAGACCGAGGATTTCGACAGGGGTTGAAGGACCGGCCTTCTTCACATGCTTGCCGTTCTCGTCGAGCATGGCACGGACCTTGCCGTAACAGCTTCCTGCAGCGACAGGATCGCCGACATGCAGGGTACCCTTCTGTACAAGGACAGTTGCAACAGCGCCGCGTCCCTTGTCAAGCTCCGCCTCTATACATACGCCGCGGGCATTTCGCTTGGGATCTGCCTTCAGCTCCATGACGTCTGCCGTCAGCAGAATCATGTCAAGGAGGTCATCAATGCCCTCGTGGGTATGGGCGGATACGGGTACGAAGATTGTGCTGCCGCCCCAGTCCTCAGGAATGAGCTCATATTCGGAGAGTTCCTGCTTGACACGCTCAACATTGGCCGAAGGCTTATCGATCTTGTTTACCGCAACGATGATCTCGACGCCTGCCGCCTTGGCATGGTTGATAGCCTCAATCGTCTGGGGCATGACGCCGTCGTCTGCTGCAACGACAAGGATGGCGATATCCGTGGAATTGGCGCCGCGCATACGCATGGCCGTAAAAGCCTCATGGCCGGGCGTATCGAGGAAGGTAATCTTCCGGTCCTTGACACTCACTACGTAAGCGCCGATCTTCTGCGTAATGCCGCCGGCCTCGCGGTCGGTGACCTTCGTATCGCGGATGGCATCGAGCAGGCTTGTCTTGCCGTGATCGACGTGACCCATGACGCAGACGACAGGCGGACGCGGTACCATATCCGCCTCGTTTTCATTTTCCTCGTCCTCTTTCAGGAGCTCGGCAATGACGTCTTCCTTTTCTTCCTGCTCCGTGATGCAGTTATAATTCAGAGCAATTTCCTCTGCCTCATCATAGGTGAGATCGGAGTTCAGGGTAACCATCTTGCCCTGCATGAAGAGATCCTTGACGACATCGGCCGGCTTGATCAGCATCTTTTCAGCCAGGTCCTTGATCGTGATATGCTCAGGAATCTGAATGGTCAGAATCTCGTCCTTGTTCCGCTCAGGCAGCTTGTTGACAGGGTTTCTGTGCTTCTTTTTGCCCCCGTTTTTCTCAAGGTTTACGAAGCGTTCCTGCTTCTTGCTGCCCAAAGCATCGTGCTCCGCCTTCTTTCCGTGAGGGGCTTTCCTGCCGGCAGGAGCGCCTTTACGGCTTTCATCCGGCCGGGCAGGTGCCTCACCGGGACGGGAAGGACGGCGCGAATCATTTCCTTTCGCGGGGCGTCTGCTGTCGCTTCCCGCAGCGGGGCGGCCGGAACGGCCGCCTCTGGCGCCGTCACGCGGCGCCCCCTGGGGACGGTTGGCATAGACATTGCCCTGAACCCGCATGCGGGGGCCTTCTTCTTTGGTTTTCTGGACAGGTGCAGCAGGTTCCTCGTTTACTGCATTCTGTGCAGCAGTATTCTGTGCTTCTTCCTGCCGGGGAGGCTGTTCTTCCTGCCGGGGACGGCGGGAAGCAGGCTCGGGACGGCTGGCCGGGCGAATTTCGATTTCCTCGTTTACATTGTCAAGGCCGTGGGGGCGACGAAGCATTTCCCCTTCTGCCCGGGGACGAATCACGCGATGGGCACTGCCTTCTCCCTGATAGAGGCGGTTCCCGTTACCCTCACGCCGCTGACCGCCGGCCGGCCGCCTCTGACCGACACGTCCGCCGGCTCCTTGCCCGTTCTTCGTATACTGGGCATTGAATACAGCTGTAATCTTCTTTTTCCTGACCGGAGTTCCTTCCTTGCCGGCAGGCGCATGTCCCTCTGCCTTTGCAGCCGGATGGGCTGATGCTCCTTCCGTATGGCGGGCAACGGTCTTCTGTCCCTCTGAACGGGCAGGTGCCGCATTGCCTGCAGGAACTGCCTTCTGCGGCTGCGCCGCCGTGCGGGCAGGCGCCTCCTTTGCCTCCGTTTTTCCCGCAGGAACCGCTTTTCCCGCCGGCTTTTCAGCCACCGCTTTTACTGCGGGCTTTTCTGCAGAATCCGTCTTTGCCCCGGCGCTCTTTCCGCCTCCGAAATGGGTACGGACAGACGCGATGGCATCGTCTTCGATATTGCTGGAGGATGTCTTCGCATCGATGCCTTTTCCATTCAGGTAGGAAATGACATCTTTGGATTGAAGGCCCAGCTCCTTGGCCAGTTCATATACTCTCATTTTTGCCATGTAAAATAGTCCTCCGTACTCCCACCGAAAACAGCTTCCCGTCTTCGGATATGCACGCGCCTTTCAGGGAATTACCACCCGCCGGGCGCATGTTTAATTAATTAACCTTGTATCTTTCCCCGGATGCCGTCAGAAAATGAAGCGTCTGTGACAGCAATGCAGGATGTATATTCCTTGCCGATGGCTCTTGCCAGGCCTTCCTTCGTTCCGAAGCGCACGACCGGAACGCCTGCGGACCGGCACTGGGAAATGAGCTTCTCTGCGCTTCCCTCCGCCATATCGGCAGAAAGAATCACAAGATACGCTTTCCCCTTTTTCACCGCCTCCGTACAGGAAAAATTTCCGCATTTCAGGGCGCCGGCCTTCATGGCCAGGGACAGCATGGAATATGTCTTTTCTTCAGCCGTCATTCATTACTCTTCTTCTGAAGACGCAGGGACATCTGATTCCTCTGCCGGATCACCTGCATCCGCTGCATCCGGTTCTTCCGCATAATCTTCATCTCCGGTATATTCACCGTTTTCATCGTAATATCCCTCCTCGTCTTCCTCATATTCGCCATCCTCTTCATAAGGCGGCCACTCGCCGGACTCAACGGCCTGCGTCTCAGACTTGATATCAATCTTGTAGCCGGTCAGGCGGGCTGCCAGGCGGGCATTCTGTCCCTCGCGGCCGATGGCCAGGGACAGCTGGAAATCTGGAACGACAACCTTCGCTGTCTTTTCATCGGAATCCGCAATGACGGAGATGACTTTTGCCGGAGACAGGGCATTTTCAATCAGGTAAGCCGGCGTATCATCCCAGTTAATGATGTCGATCTTTTCTCCGTTCAGCTCGTCCACAACGGCGTTGACACGGGATCCGTTCATGCCTACGCAGGCTCCTACAGGATCCACATCCGGATCATTCGACCAGACCGCCATCTTGGTCCGGTTGCCGGCCTCCCGGGCAATCGCCTTGATTTCAACGGTTCCGTCCGCAATCTCCGTGACTTCCTGTTCGAAGAGGCAGCGGACCAGATCCGGATGCGTTCTGGAAACCCGGATTCTGGTTCCCTTCGTGCCGACCTTTGCCTCAATGATATAGACCTTGATCCGGTCGTTCGGGCGGTAGTTCTCCCCCTTGACCTGTTCCTTTTCTGTCAGGATGCCATCAGCACTTCCAAGGTTTACCATGATGGTGCCGTTTGTCGCATTTTTCCGCTGAACAGTACCGGTGACAACGGTATGTACCTTGCCGGAAAACTCGCGGAAAATGTTTTCCCTCTCTTCCGTGCGGATGGTCTGGATGATGGTGTTCCGGGCAGCGCCCATGGCGATGCGGCCGAACTCGTGGGAGTCCACTTCAATGGGAACGAGATCGCCTTCCTGAAATTCCCCGCTGATCTTCTGTGCCTCGGACAGAAGGATCTCCGCATATTCATTCGTCACTTCGTCCGTCACCCGCTTCATCAGGTAGACGTGAAAATCACCGGTTTCGGGATCTACGACGGCCTTGACTTCATCTGCCTTCTTGTAGTTGTTCTTGGCCGCCGTCACAAGAGCGTTTTCCACCGCGCCGAGGATGATATCCCGGCTGATGTTCTTTTCTTTCTCAATCTGCTCGAGGGCACCGATCAGTTCCGCATTCATTTCGTTTCTCCTTATTCTTTTTTATGAATAATGTAAACCGCCGACATTCCTGTATGCTGCAGGGTGGGCGGTGATTCAACTGTTCAATAGCTGCGCCAGGCCTGGTCAAAAATCAATCGCCGGGTGAACAGCGTTTACATTTTTCCGGTCGAAGACCTGGTCACCTTCTTCACCATAAGAAAGGGTAATCGTATCCGCATCAAAGCTTTTCAGAATTCCGGTAAATTCCTTTGCCCCGTCTATGGCGCTGTAGGTCGTCAGGTCGACGTCTTTCCCAATATTCCGTTCAAAATCCCTGTCCTTCTTAAAGGGACGGGTGAGCCCCGGTGAAGAGACCTCGAACGTGTAGGCATCGGATATGTAATTCTCCCGGTCCAGGATGTCATTCATTTCCCGTGACACCAGGACACAGTCGTCTAAAGTAATGCCGCCCGGTTTTTCAATGTAGGCGCGGAGGAAGTAGTCGGTTCCCTCTTTCACATACTCGACGTCAACGAGTTCAAAGCCCTCCCGGTCGAGAATGGGGGTAATCAGTTCCTCCGTCCGTTTTTCATAGTCGCTGCGTTTCGACAAAGTCTCCTCCGTTTCCGCCCTCAGCCGGTTCCATGAAGAAATCTCAAGCCCGGGCAGAAATTTCCCTAATACGCAACGGAATCGCATAGGATTTTCATCCCATGCGATTCCGATAAGTGACATGTAACAATCCGCTGAAGAAGTACCTATCAGCGAACTAGCCCGGAGGAGAGTCGAACTCCTGATTCCGCCGTGAGAGGGCGGCGTCTTAACCACTTGACCACCGGGCCACGCGCTGCAGCGCTTTTCGCGTCGCAACATATGATACTATACACGAGTGCGTATCAAAATGCAAGCACTTTCTCAATTTTTTTAAATTAAATGTGATTATCGGATGGCTCTGCAGCTTCGCTGCTTCTCCGCTCCCGCTCCGGTCGGTGGCGGGCCGCTAATGAAAAAGCGGACTGGCAGAAAATTGCCATCCGCTTTTCATTTCGACCCTGTAATCACGAATCGTATCCGTTGGGATTGTTTTTCTGCCAGCGCCAGGAGTCTTCACACATCTCTTTGATGCCGTACTGGGCTTCCCAGCCCATCTCCTTTTTCGCCAGATCCGCATTGCAGTAGCAGGTAGCGATATCTCCTGCCCGGCGGGGCTTGATCTCATAGGGAATCTTCACACCTGTCGCCGCCTCGAAATTCTTCACGACATCAAGAACGGAATAGCCGTGGCCGGTACCGAGATTGTAGATCTTGAGGCCGGGCTTTTCTTCCATCTTTTTCAGGGCGCAGACATGCCCCTTCGCCAGATCGACGACGTGGATATAATCGCGGACACCCGTTCCGTCCGGTGTGTCATAATCATCGCCGAAGACATTCAGATGGTCGAGCTTGCCGACAGCCACCTGGGTGATATAGGGCATGAGGTTGTTCGGAATGCCGTTGGGGTTCTCGCCGATGCGGCCGCTCCTATGCGCTCCGATGGGGTTGAAATAGCGAAGCAGGAGGACATTCCACTCATTGTCTGCCTTCTGAATGTCGGAAAGAATCTGCTCCAGCATGGATTTCGTCCATCCGTAGGGGTTGGTGCACTGTCCCTTGGGGCACTTCTCCGTGATGGGGATTTCCGCCGGATCACCGTAAACCGTGGCAGAGGATGAAAAAATAATATTCTTGACACCATGCTTGCGCATCGCATCAACGAGGGTGAGTGTCCCGGCAATATTGTTCTCATAATATTCCCAGGGCTTCTGTACGGACTCACCGACAGCCTTGAGTCCTGCGAAATGGATGACCGAGTCGATTTTTTCCGTTTCAAAAATATGGTCAAGGCAGGCCCGGTCCAGAATGTCTCCTTTGTAGAAGACAGGTTTCTTTCCGGTAATTTCTTCGATCCGTCCGATGACCTTCTCGGATGCATTGGAAAGATTGTCCAGAATGACGGCGTCATAACCGTTTTCCAGAAGTTCGACAACCGTATGGCTGCCGATGAAGCCGGCTCCGCCTGTAACAAGTACTGCCATAAATACCTCCTTACACATCAGTCCCCGCTGCCCTCACAACAAGCGGCAGACATTCCCTTTTTGCCTTAAACAATATAGCACACGTCGATGCTGACAGGTAGTGTGCATTTTTGCAGATTTATGTAGAAAAAATGCGATTTCCGCCAAACGTCCTGTTGCCCGAAAGCGGGTAATCCGCTGCCAATTGAAAAACCCCATGCCGGAAGGAGGTGGCATGGGGTTTCTCATACAAAATATAGTGTTTCGGCGGGAAGGAATCCGCCTGTCAGATTGACTGTTTCGTTTCAGGTCTGCAGCCTGAAAGAAAGTCGGGATTTGTTTTGTTTCAGGCAACCTTTGCCTTTGCGGTCTCGCAGAGGCTCTTGAAGCCCTCGGGATCATTGACTGCCATATCGGAAAGGACCTTGCGGTTCAGATCGATGTTGGCAAGCTTGAGACCGTACATAAACTTGGAATAGGAAAGGCCGTTCATCCGGGCTGCCGCATTGATCCGGGCAATCCAGAGGGTACGGAACTGTCTCTTCTTCTGCTTCCGGCCTGCGTATGCGGTCGAAAGAGCCTTCATAACGGTCTGCTTTGCTACACGGTACTGCTTGGAACGCGCGCCACGGTAACCCTTGGCGAGTTTCAGAACTCTATTGTGCTTTTTCTTGGCGTTCATTCCGCCTTTAACTCTTGCCATTTCAAATATCCTCCTAAAAAAATCGAATCAATAATCAAAGATAGGGAAGAACCTTCTTCATATTTGCTTCATTCGTCTTGTCCGTCATCGTAGCGTGACGAAGGTTCCGCTTGGTCTTTGTCGTCTTCTTCGTGAGGATGTGGCTCTTAAAAGCCTTGTTTCTCTTCAGCATTCCGGTAGCGGTCTTTTTGAAACGCTTTGCGGCTGCCCGCTTGGTCTTCATTTTCGGCATTGGTTTAACCTCCTAAATCTGCTTGTGACAATTGTCACTGTTTTTTTACGCCAAGTACAAGTGAAAGCTGTCTTCCTTCGACTTTCGGCGGTTTTTCAACCACCGCAATATCAGAAAGAGTCTCTGCGAATTCGTCAAGAATATGACGGGATTCCTTCATGTGCGCCATCTCGCGGCCGCGGAAACGAAGTGTCACCTTGACCTTGTCGCCCTTCGTCAGAAACTTCCGGGCAGCGGCGGCCTTCGTGTTCAGGTCGTTTGTATCAATGTTCGGAGAAAACCGGATCTCCTTAAGTTCGGCAGCATGCTGCTTCTTCTTCTGTTCCTTCTCCTTGCGGGCAAGCTCATACCGGTACTTGCCGTAATCGACAATCTTGCATACCGGGGGAACTGCTTTGGGAGAAATCTTCACGAGATCAAGTCCGGCCTCGTCCGCTGCCTTCTGGGCATCACGGGCCGACATAATGCCGAGCTGGGAACCGTCTGCGCCGATCAGTCGGACCTCGCGGTCCCTGATCTGTTCATTTACCTGAAGATCGTTGTTGCTAATGGCTTTTTCCTCCTAAACAAAAAAGATGAGCACAAAAGCTCATCCACTCAAAATGCACAGTCACAGAAAGAATCTGCTTCCGTCCATATAAACGCTGAGTCGCTCAAAATAGAGAAAGGCGCTCAGGTGAGAGTGGAACCTCTGCTTTCTTTACAACGCTGATGATAATAGCACAGCCCTGCACTTCCGTCAAGGAAATTTTCGAAAAAGTTCAAACAATAAAAACTCTTCCTCCGGGACCATCGTCTTTACATCTCAGGCAGAATAGCGCTTTTTCCTTCCTCAGACAAGAAAACCGGGAAGGCGGCCACCTTCCCGGTCTCTCGATGCCGCTCAGTGAAGAGCCAGCATCAGGTCAGGGCCATAAGCCCTGTTTGGGTGTGTGATGCCTGACTTTTGATTTAATTCATCACAGGCAGAGATGAATATGTTGCCGAAATCAGAACCTGATTTCCTGCGAGACGTTGTGAAATACGTTTGTCCCCGGGAATCAAGGTTTGAATCGGCGGACATCTGAACAGTGTTTACGCGAAAGTAAGTGTCCATAGCGCCTGCTTTGATCCCTCCTTGGTGGCATATTTCAACTGGCTCCGGGTACATTCCATGTACCTTGAGGCAAATATAACACCGCAAAGGGAAAAAGGCAAGAGTTATCCACAAGATATTGTGCTTTTTGTGGATATTTTCCACAAATCTTTCAAGATATATACATCCTGCGTGCATTTTTCACAAGATGTAGCACGCAATGCGTTACGACGTACGCAGGCGGTCAAAAAAAGGCAGCTGCCAAGCGGCTATCGACTGGCAGATATGCAGCCGGTCACCACTTTACAGGACAAAGCGGTGGATGACTTCCGCCACGCCGGAATGATTGTTGTCGGCACTTGTAATATAGTCCGCTGCTTCTTTCACTTCCGGATGTCCGTTTACCATGGCGGCGCCGACACCGGCCGCGCAGATCATTGGAATATCGTTTCTTTCGTCGCCCACAGCCACGGTGTTCTCTACCGGTACTGAGAGATATTCCGCCAGCTTTCTGACACCGTAGCCCTTGTCGATGCCCTTCTTCGTGTACTCGAGGTACCAGGGATTAGAAAAAAAGCTCTCGAATTTTCCCCCGGCAAAAGCAGCATTTTCTGCCTGAAAGCGGTCCAGCCGCTCCCTCTCATCGAAGTTGATGACAATGACTTTCGGCAGATCCTCCTTTATATCCTCCACGGAAGGAAATACGCGGAAATTTTCCCTGCAGATGGCGCAATAACGTCTGGAGATATCGCATTCATAGGGAATGAGAACACCGCCCTCTCCGTAGGTCTGGGCATAGAGGCCGCTGTCCAGTGCCCTCTGCACGAGTTCCCGCCCTTCGGGAAGAGGAATCCCTTCCTGCGAAAGCACTTTCCGGCTCCCGCAGTCATAGATGCTTCCCCCCTGAAAATTGACGAGAAAACACCCTTCCCGCATCATTCCAGCTTCTTCGGCGACGAACAGCGTCGCCTCTACAGAGCGGCCGGTGCAGATGGCGGCGGCGTTCCCTGCCTCCACGGCTTCCGCTATGGCCTTCCTGTTTTCTTCCGTCACGTGCTTGTCCGTTGTGAGCAGGGTTTCGTCCAGGTCGAAGAAAACAATTTTTTTAATATTATTCATAATATTATTCAGCTTCGGCTCCCCTCTTCGGAGCAGCCCACATAGGGGTGAAGGTCCGCGGGAAGAGGTTTTCGGGGTTGTCCCTGTCCCGGGAAGCTGCCTCATCCATGAAGAACTGCTGGCTCCCCAGCGCCTTCTTTCCCCGCCGGTCGAAATGGTAATACTCTCCGTCGCTGTCAAGGAAGTAGGCCTTGAGATTGTCACGAAGCTGGACGTCCAGGATGTGCATAGCCCGGGCCTTTAAGTTTTCGTCAAGCACCGGGAAGACAATCTCCACACGGCGGTCCAGGTTTCGCGGCATCCAGTCGGCGGAGCCCATATAGACCTCCTCTTCCCCGTCCGCGTAGAAGTAGAAAATCCGCGCGTGCTCGAGGAAGGTGCCGACAATCGAAACGACATGGATGTGGTCGGATACACCGGGAATTCCCGTCCGCAGGCAGCAGATGCCGCGGACGACGAGGAAGATTTCAACCCCCGCGCTTGACGCTTCATAGAGCTTTTCAATCATGCCCTTGTCGCAGAGGGAGTTCATCTTTGCAGCAATCACAGCCTTCTTGCCCGCCTTTGCATTTTCAATCTCCCGGTCGATCAGGCTGTAGAAGCGGCTCCGCATCCAGATGGGAGCCAGGATCAGGTGGTTCCAGTGCTCCGGCTCCGAATAGCCGGAAAGCATATTGAATACGGCTGTTGCATCCTCGCCGATGGATTCGTTGCACGTAAATATGCCGCAGTCCGTGTAGATATTCGCAGTCTTGTCATTGTAGTTGCCCGTGCCCAGGTGGACATAGCGGCGGATGCCGTCCTCTTCATCCCGGACGACAAGGGCAATCTTGCAATGCGTCTTCAGCCCCACAAGGCCGTAGATGACATGGCAGCCGGACTTTTCCAGCTTCTGCGCCCACTGGATATTGTTCTCCTCATCGAAGCGGGCCTTGAGCTCAACCAATACCGTGACCTGCTTCCCGTTTTCTGCCGCCTTCTGCAGGGCCGCAATGATGGGGGAATTGCCGGAAACCCGATAGAGTGTCTGCTTGATGGCGAGAACGTGCTCGTCAATAGCCGCTGCCCGAATGAAGTCCACGACAGGCTGGAAGGTGTCGTAGGGGTGATTCATGAAGATATCGCCCTTTTTGATCTCATCGAAGAGATTGGCGCCTGCAGGGAGGCCGACAGGCTGCCGGGGAGTCCAGGGCTTCTTGTAGAAGGCCTTCCCCTCGACCTTGCCGTAAAGCTTCATGCAGAAGGTCAGGTCACAGGGACCGCCGGCCGGATAGATCCAGTCCTCCGTCACATTGAACTGCTTCATCAGGTAAGTGAGCAATTTTTTGTCCATATGGGCATCGTAATCGAGACGGATGCCCTCGCCCCACTCCCTCTTGTGGAGAGACTTCTTGATTTCCACGAGAAGGTCTGCCGCATCGTCCTCATCGATATCGAGATCCGCATTCCGAATGACACGATAGGGATAGGAGCAGACCACGTCGTAGCCCTTGTAGAGCTCTCCGATATTCTTCAGCATTATCTGCTCGAGAAGGACAAAGGTCTGGCGGTTGGGCTCATCGGAAGGAAGTTCAATGATCCTCGGGATGACGGACGGTACCTGCACTGTAGCAAAAACAGTGGAATCTCCGCCTTTCCCGCCCTTCAGAAGATTCGGCACCCCCTTCTTCTTTTTGAGGAGGGAGGCGATGTTCAGAGACTTGTTGAGAACCAGCGGGAAAGGCCGGGAAGCGTCCACCGCCATGGGAGTGACAACCGGGTATACGTATTTCCGGAAATACTCGTCAACAAACTTTCCCTCTTCCTTCGAAAGGTCGTGAAAATCCGTCACAACCCGGATTCCCTCTTTGTCAAGCAAAGGCAGGAGGGACCGGTTCAGTGTCTGATACTGTTTCTCTATAAAGTCGTGCGTCTCATGGCTGATTTCAGCAAGCTGCTCCTTCGCCGTCATACCGGCCAGATCCCGCTTGGCATAGCCGGCGTGGATCATGTCCTTCAGGGAGGCAACGCGGACCATGAAGAATTCGTCGAGATTGGATGCCGTGATGGAAAGGAAAGACATGCGCTCCATCAGGGGATTCTTCCGGTCCTTCGCCTCATTTAAAATCCGCACATTGAACTTGAGCCAGGAAAGCTCCCGATTTTCAAAATACGCTGGGTTTGAAAACGCTTCTGCTGCCATATTATTCTGCTCCTTAAAAAAATGGGAAACTGCCCGATCCATATTGATCAGCCGGGCCTCTTTTATTTCGCCTGTACCTCGTGAATGACGGGCCGGATGGAAAATGTCCGCTCAAAGAAGTCCGCCTTGCTTTCAAAGAGGCTCTTTTCAAGCGAGATGGAATCCTCCGCCGCTATGGAAATGACAAGCCGGCTGTCCTTGATGGCCATCTTCACCTTCTTGAACTTCTGCTTGTGGCTGCGGTCCAGGGCATTCGTCACACGGAGAACGGCAAGGATCTTTACGATGCGGACATATTCTTCAATCGTGAACTCATTCGCAAGCTCTTCATAGGGAAGGACATCCTTCCGGTTGAAGAGGGCCACATAGGCCGCCATCTCCCGCTCTTTGTGGGTGAGCCCCAGGATCTCGGAGCTTACGATGATCCGGTAGGAATTCTCCCCGGAGTTTGAAAGGGAGACATACTTGCCGCAGTCGTGCAGGATAGCCGCAACACGGTAGATCAGACGGTCGCGGTCCGAAAGGCCGCTCGTTTTTTTCATCGTATCAATAATATCCGTGCCAAGAGCATCCAGCACATTCAGGTGGGGCTCATAGGATCCGTACCTGCGGGCGATAAAACGGGCGGCACTGATGACGTCCGCTTCCGAACTGTGTGTCATCTTCATCATGCGGTCATGCACTGCCATGTCGTAGACAATGCCGTCGTTGACATCGAGGCCGGGGAAGCAGACGTACTTCGAAGGCAGGATGGTGGAAATCGCGTTCAGGAGGAAAAGAATGGGCAGGTAGAAGGAGTCCCGCCCCGGATCCTCGGAAATATTGGTCTGAATGGAATAGAGATTGTCCTTTAAAAGGCGTCCGAGGCCTTTGACATAGTCTGCTGTCCTGTACGCCCCGTCAGTCATGGGACCTATGTACTTCTCCACAGCCTCCGAAGCATTGTCATTCAGGATAATCAGATACTCGGGAGAGACATCCTTTAAATACATATTAGCGAAAGCTTCAAGCTCCTTCTGCAGCATCTCGTAGATCTGTTCCCGGTAATCCGCCTTGGCGGACAGGCGCTTTGCATATTCACGGATGTCTGCGGCACCGAGCAGGATGTGCTGTGTCGTCGTAATGGTGCCGTTTTCAAAGAGAGTCAGCTGCATAGAGTAGCCGCCCACATCCAGCATGATGGCGGACTTTTTCGTCAGCGTGTCAAAATGCGTCCGCGGCAGATTTGCAAAGACCTGATATGTCGTGAAACGCTGCTCGGAATTGCTCATGAGCTCAACGGTGAGTCCGAGCCGAAGGCGGATCTGGTCGATGACGAAGAGGATATTCTTCGCTGAGTCCAGGGAATAAGAGCCATAAACTCTGTAAGCCGTGACCTTGTATAGCTTCAGCGTCTCCTGCATGTCGGAAAGCGTCTCGATGATTGTTTCCACGGTCTCAGGCGAAAGCTCGTGATTCCTGTAGATGTCGTGGAAAACCGCCGTATTTTTCTTTTTCGTATCGATATTGCGGGCGGCGCCTCCCCTGGCGATCTCGTAAATCTTCATGCTGATTTCAAATGTGCCGATGTAGATAGACCCGTATCGTTTCATGGCCTCTGCTCCCCCTAAGCTTTTTTCAGAATAATATGAATCGCCTGTTTTTTCTCAGGCTTACAGCTTCAGGTCCCACGGAATCCTCCCAGCCTGCAGCCGGGTTCCTCTACGGGACAGCCCTGATCCTTCCTCACGGCAAATCCCGACTGCTCACATAGTTTCCAAGGACCACGAGCTTCTGCGTTTCTTCCCGAAGTCCAAGGATAGCATTTTGGACGGCTTTGTTCGATAAATTTCCTGTAAAATCTATGAAAAATCTGTATTCCCAGTCCCTCCCGGGTATGGGACGCGACTGGATTTCGTGCATATTCAGGTCATTGATGGAGAAATGAGACAGCATCCGGTACAGGGCGCCTTCGATGTCAGGGAGCTCGATCTCCACGGAAATCATATTTGCGTCCTTCTCATAGATCTTCTTCCGGGACAGGACAACGAAACGGGTTTTGTTGTCAGGATCATCCGCTATGGAGTCCGCCAGGACATCAAGTCCATAGAGCTTGGAATTGATGGCGCCGGCAATGGCTGCTTTTGCCGGGTCGCCAGACTCTGCTACGGTCTTTGCTGCAATAGCGGTATTGGTAAGCGGGTGCTGGCTTATTTCCGGATGTTCCCGGAAAAAGCCCGAGCACTGCATCAGGGCCTGGGGATGGGAATAGACGTCACGAACATCGGAAAGGGAAGCCCCCGGCTGCCCCAGAAGGGTATGTCGGATGGGGAGAATCTGCTCCCCGACGATGGCCAGATTGAAATCACAGATCAGGTCATAGTTTTCGCTGACAGCGCCGGCCCGGGAATTTTCAAAGGGCAGGATGGCGAAGCCTGCCCGTCCGTCGGACAGGGCTTTCATTGCCTCATAAAAACTGCCGACATTGAAGGAGGATCCGATATCACCGAAAAATGTCCGCATGGCCTCCTCGGAATAGGCTCCCTCCACGCCCTGAAAGACTACGGTTGAAGAAGAAAAGTCAATATGGTCCACCTCGATGAAGCCGTCCGGCGCATCGGCCCGTTCCGAAAGCAGGCGGTACTGCTTCTTCTTGGAAAGGCTCATGAGATCAGTGAAAAGCTCCCGGACGCCCTTCTTCATGAAATCGGAATCCACCTTGTCGGAAAGGGCGGAAATCTTTGCCTTCTCCCTCTCTACATCGTAAACGGGAAGCCCCTTAGAACGCTTATATTCCGCCACCTGATCCGAAAGCTCTATGCGGCGCTCGAAGGCAGAGAGAATTGTCTCGTCGACTGCGTCTATGTCTTTTCGTATGTCGTTTAATTCCCGCACCGTTTTTTCCTTTCCGCTTCTGCCGCTCTGCTGCATATGCCGGTAAATAAGGGGCTCCCGCCCTACTAAAATATTTGTACTTCTGATGGCTTTATATTAGCAATATCCAAATAGCCTCATGCCGAAAACATGTCAAACAGGGACATCTGATTCGACTCCGGCAGGCCGTCAATGACATGGCTGCGGGAAAAAAGATCCACGACAGACTGGGGAACCTTTCCCCGCTGTCTTAAGTCATCCTTTGAAAGGAAAGCAGCTTCCTTCGCGGCAACCGCCAGGGAGATAGAAGCATTGTCGCCCATGCCGTCGATTGAGGCAAAGGGAGGCAGGAGCTTTCCGTCCACAATCTGAAACTTCAGGGCGTCCGACTTGTAAAGATCGATCGGCAGGAAGGAAAAGCCCCTCGCATAGAACTCCTGCACGAGACGCATGTCGGAATAGCTTTCCTTTTCCTTTGCCGTCACCGATTCGCGGCGGGCTACCTTTTCATCGTACTCCTTCATATGGCGTTCCAGGGCTTCCTTCCCCAGGCACATGAGCTCGTAGCTGAAGGTCTTCGCCCGGATGGAAAAAAAGGCCGCGTAGTAGGCAAGAGGATAATATACCTTGCAGTAAGCAATCCGCCAGGCCATCATAACGTAAGCCGCCGCGTGGGCCTTGGGGAACATGTACTTGATCTTCTCGCAGGAGCCGATGTACCAGTCAGGTACATTGTGCGCCTTCATGTCCTCCTTGTACTGGGGCCACTCCTTGCATTTGCCCTTGGCAACAACCCCTTTGCGGACCCGCTCCATGATCGTGAAGCTTTCCTCCGGCTCCAGCCCCATATTGATGAGGTAAGTCATGATATCATCGCGGCAGCAGATGGCCGTTGAAATCGTCGCCGTGCCGGACTTGATGAGTTCCTCGGCGTTTCCCTGCCAGACATCCGTTCCGTGAGACAGACCGGAGATCCGGATGAGATCCGTGAACTCCTTCGGCTTTGCCTCCCGGAGAAGCCCCATGGCGAAGTCCGTACCGAACTCCGGAATCCCGAGGGTTCCCATATCGCAGCCGTTCCAGAGGTCATCCGGCGTCACGCCAAGCGCCTCCGTATTCATGAAAAGGCTCATGACCTTCTTGTCATCGAGGGGAATCTTCGTTGCATTGAGATGCGTCAGATCCTCCAGCATACGGATCATGGTCGGATCATCATGGCCGAGGATATCAAGCTTCAGAAGGTTTGAGTCTATCTTGTGATAATCGAAATGAGTGGTGACAATGTCCGTGTCCATCTTGTCCGCCGGGTGCTGGATGGGGGTAAAGGTATCGATGTCCTCCCCCGTCGGAAGAACGATGATTCCGCCCGGGTGCTGGCCCGTTGTCCGGCGGACACCCTCACACCCCTTTGAAATACGGCTGATCTCACAGGACCGCTTGTGGAGGCCGTGCTCCTCACAGTAATGCATCGTGTAGCCGTAGGCCGTCTTGTCCGCCAGGGTTCCGACAGTGCCGGCTTTGAAGGTCTGCCCTTCACCGAAGATGACCTCCGTGTATTTGTGCGCCTTCGACTGGTAGTCTCCGGAGAAATTGAGGTCGATATCCGGCTCCTTGTTCCCCTTGAAACCCAGGAAGGTTTCGAAGGGAATGTCAAAGCCCATCTTCTGAAGGGGCGTCCCGCAATTGGGGCAGACTTTGTCCGGCAGGTCGCAGCCGGCCCGGGAGCCCTTTTCATATTCCTTCACAATGTCGGAATCAAAGTCGACGTAATGGCAATTCGGGCAGAGGTAATGCGCCCGGAGGGGATTTACCTCCGTGATGCCGGCCATCGTCGCCACAAAGGACGAGCCGACAGAGCCCCGGGAACCGACGAGATAGCCATCTTCATTGGACTTCCACACAAGCTTCTGGGCAATGATGTACATGACGGCATAGCCGTTTCCGATGATGGACCGAAGCTCCCGCTCAAGCCGCTCTTCAACCACCGGAGGCAGGGTTTCCCCGTAGAGCTCATGAGCTCTTGTATAGCAGATTTTCCGGAGCATCTTGTCAGAGTCCGGAATGACCGGCGGGCACTTGTCCGGGCGGACCGGCTGGATCCGCTCGCACATATCCGCAATCCGGTTGGTATTTGTGATGACGACCTCCCTGGCCTTGTCCGCACCGAGATAGGAAAACTCATCCAGCATCTCCTCCGTCGTATGGAGATAGAGGGGCGGCTGCCGGTCAGCGCCTTCCATATGCTTCTCTCCCAGAATGACGCGGCGGTAAACCTCGTCCTCCGGGTTCAGGAAATGGACGTCACAGGTAGCAACTACGGGCTTTCCCATTTCATCGCCAAGCGAAACGATCTTTCTGTTCAGATTGCGAAGATCCTCATCTGTTTTGATCTCGTACTTTTCCTGCTTGGGATCTGTCCGGTAAAACTCGTTGTTCCCGATTGGCTGGATTTCGAAATAGTCATAGAAGGAGGCAATCCGGGAAACCTCTTCCCGCGACCGGCCGACAAGGATTGCCTGGAAAAGCTCTCCCTGCTCACAGGCAGAACCGATAATCAGCCCCTCCCTGTGTTTGACGATCTCAGACTTCGGGATCCGCGGCTTGCCGCGTCCCACATACTTCATATGGGACATGGAAACGAGATGGTAGAGATTGATACGTCCGATATCGTTTTTTGCCAGCAGGATAATATGATTGGGGTGATTTGCCTTCCGGATCCGCTCGTCCGTCATCCGCCCTTTTTCGTTTAAGGTATCGAGGTCGTCGATATCATATTTCTCGTGGAGCTCAGCTACCATCTTCACGAAGATTTCCGCCGTGCACTCCGCGTCGTTTACGGCCCTGTGGTGGCCTTCAAGGGAAACATTCATCCGCTTTGCCACCGCATCCAGCGTCAGCTTTCCCATATCCGGGTAGAGGAAGCCGGCCATGGTCATGGTATCGGCATAGGTAAAGGTCCAGTCGATGCCCTCCCTTTCACATTCCGCCTTAATGCAGGCCGTATCAAATTCCGCATTGTGGGCGACAAGGACGGCATCTTTACAAAAGTCTTTGAATTTCGGCAGGATGCTTTCAATCGTCTCTGCATCCCGGACATCGTCATCCCGGATGGAGGTGACTTCAGTAATACGGAAGGGAATGGGTACGTCAGGATTCACAAACTCGGAGAAGCGGTCTGTAATCTGTCCGCCGCTGACATAGACAGCACCGATTTCTATGATATGGCAGTCTGAAGCATTGAGTCCGGTGGTTTCGAGATCGAAGACGACGAAGTCCCCCTGCAGGGACTGTCCCGCAGAATCCGTCACCAGCGTCTTTGTATCATCGACGAGATAGCCCTCCATGCCGTAGAGAATCTTGATGTCGTTTCCTGCAGCCTTTGCCGCATCGGGAAAGGCCTGCACAACGCCGTGGTCTGTGATGGCAATGGCCTTGTGGCCGAAGGCGATGGCCTGCTTTACGATATCCGTCACATCGGAGACGCCGTCAGAATCGGACATCTTTGTATGGCAGTGGAGCTCCACCCGCTTTTCTGCGGAGAGATCCTGGCGTTTCACCCGAAAATCGGGAATTTTCTTCAGGCCATAGACCTTCTGGAAAACGAGCTCCTTTGACCGGTCATCTTCTCCTACAACGCCTCTCAGCTGGAAAAATTTTCCCGGAGCGACTTCCTCTGAAAGTTTTCCGTAGCTTTCCGTGTCAAGAAAAATCTTTGCGCTGATGGAATCCGTCCCGTCATAGAGGGAAAAGACAAAAATGACCTTGTCCCGGTTTTTGAGCTCAATCGGGTTGACCTCAAAGACCTGGCCCCGGACAACGGCCTGGGGCATTTCGTCCACGATGTCCTTAATCTCAATAATGTCGCCGTCCACATCGCTCCCGTAGACGACGTCCGGATCTGAAGACCGCATGGGCCTGCGCTGAAAGCTTCCCCTGCGTTCAAATCCTCCTTCGCCCTGCTGCCGGCTGTATCCCCGGAAGGAGCCGTTCTCCTTCTGATAGCCGCCTTTGCCGGACCACTCTTTCTTCTGACCGGAGGATGCCTTCTTTTCTCCCTTACTGCCGTTTCCAACCGAAGCAATGGCGTTTCCGTCAGGAGTTGTGTCTTCATTGGCATGGGCTTCGGCAACAGCCTTCAGAACCTCCTTCACCTGCCGGTCCACCCGGTTTTTGTTGTCAAGAAGATAGTCCCTCTCCGGTTTCCGATAGGTAAAGGCAAAGGAAATCCTGCTTCCGAACCGCACCGTAAAGATCTGGTTCAGATAATACAAAAGCTTGTCTTCATAGAGGCAGGCGGATCCGTCATCCGGAAGGGAAACCGAGACAACTCCATCCTCTGAGAAATCAAAGGCAGCCTTCTTCACAATCTGATAGAGAATGCGATCGCTTTCAAAAAGCTCGTCCAGCATGGAATCCTTGTAGAGGGAATAGATCTGCTCAGCCGTATAGGGTTCATTCAAGGAAAAGGTCTCAATAATCTTCACTTCCACCCGGCCGTCAAAGCAGTCGCTTTTGATTTTCCGCTCGATGGTACGGATGGCGGATTTCGGCACAATGGCATGGAAAGTAATATAGAGCCGGATCAGGCGGTGAGTCGAATTCTGGCTGATCTTCACGATCTCGGCATCCCGGAGAACGGCGGACAGACCTTCCCCAGTCGAAAGTCCTGAAAAAAGTTCTGTAAATGCCTGTGCCATGAATACCTGCTCCCAAAATTCTTTTGTCAGCTGCCGCAGCAGCTTTCAATGGACCGCCGCAGTCAGACTTCCCAATCCTTCAGTTCCTCTTCAAAAGCAGCAAGAAGCTCCGCCTCCGGAACCTTTTTCAAGACCTCGCCGTGTTTGATGATGAGTCCCTCTCCCTTGCCTCCGCAGATGCCGAGATCCGCTTCCCTGGCTTCTCCGGGGCCGTTTACGACGCAGCCCATGACGGAGATTTTTAAAGGCTTTAAGTGCTTCTTCGAGACGACATCTTCCACCTGTTTTTCCAGGGCAATGAGGTCGATGTCCGTCCGCCCGCAGGTCGGGCAGGAAACGAGCTCCACATCCGTCGTCCGAAGCTTCAGGGAAGAAAGGATAATCTTTGCCGCCTTCACTTCCTCAACAGGATCTGCCGTCAGGGAAACCCGGATCGTATCCCCGATTCCCTCGTAGAGAATAATCCCGATTCCGACAGCGGATTTGATATTGCCCCGGATCAGGGAGCCGGCTTCCGTAATGCCGACGTGAAGGGGATGGTCAGTCTTTTCACTGATGAGCTCATGGGCCTTCACGGACATGAGGACATCCGAGGACTTGATGGAGATGACGAGATTATCATAGCCCATGTCCTCAATGATTGCCGCCTTGTCAATGGCGGATTCCACAAGGCCTTCTGCTGTCACGCCCCCGTACTTCTCAATGAGGTTCTTTTCCAGGGATCCTGAGTTGACGCCGACGCGGATGGGAATATTTCTCTCCTTCGCGCAGTCCACGACGGCTCTGATCTTTTCCTTCGAACCGATATTCCCCGGGTTGATGCGGATCTTGTCCGCCCCGCGCTCCATGGCAGCGATTGCCATCCGGTAATCAAAGTGGATGTCCGCGATCAGGGGAATATGGATCTGTTTTTTGATTTCAGAAAGGGCCTTTGCTGCTGCTTCATCCGGCACTGTCACCCGGATCAGCTCGCAGCCGGCTTCTTCCAAACGCAGTATCTGATCCACCGTCGCCGCCACATCCGCAGTCTTTGTATTGCACATGGACTGGATGCGGACGGGATTTCCGCCGCCGATCGCCACATTCCCGATATTTACGACTTTTGTATGCTCTCTCAAAATATACGCCTTCTAACCAGGGTTAAATACCTGCAAGTGTGAGAAAAATATTATTCATGACTAATGAAAAACGCCTACTGCCCCTTCACAATTTTCGATATGTCGGATCCCATGACAAGAACCATCAGGATCATCAGGAGGACGAAACCGACCGCGTTGATGGCTGCCTCTACCTTCTCCGGCACCTTCTTCCGTGTAACAGCCTCGATGAGGTAGATCAGAAGCCTGCCGCCGTCAAGGGCCGGAAAAGGCAGGAGATTCATGACGCCAAGGTTCGCCGACAGGAGAATCGAGATGGAGATCAGGTTCATGACGACATAGAGGGCGCCTGACGAAAGCGACTGCTGGTAAGTGTCCCCAATGGTCTTCACGATGCCGACCGGGCCGGACATATCCTGAACGCCTACCTGCCCCGTAACCAGCATACCGAGGGATTCAAAGGCAATGTAGATCTGATATTTCAGCTCGAAGACAGCATAGCCCATTGTGACGAAGGGATTGAGCCGGGTTCTTTCCCCGGTTCCGTAGATTCCGATCAGATATCGGCCGGACTCGCTGTCGAGCTTCGGTTCGAGCGTCGTCGTATGCGTTTCCCCGTCCCGGATATAGGTCACTTCCGTAGTCTCTCCCGCGTGAAAAAAGTTGTAGACCACGATTTCATTGTAGATATGGACATGGTAGCTGCCCAGCTTCGTGATCCGGTCGCCGGCCTGCAGTCCTGCCTCCCCGGCCGGGTACCCTTCCATGACATCGGATACCACCGGAAGCTCCACACCCATGCAGCCGATCATGATGACCGAAAGGATGAAGGCGAGAAGGAAGTTGAAAAGCGGCCCGCCGGCCACGATAATGGCCCGCTGCCACAGAGGCTTCTTCAGGAAAGACCTGTCATCGCCCGTGTCCTCGCTCTCACCTTCCATGACGCAGGCGCCGCCGAAGGGCAGGAGGCGCAGACAGTAGTCCGTATCGCCTTTTTTGAATCCGACAAGCCGGGGGCCGAAGCCCACCGAAAACTCGTTGACCTTGACGCCGAACTTCTTTGCAAAGAGGAAGTGGCCGAACTCGTGAAAGATGATGATGAAGCCAAAGATCAGAATGGCAATCAGTATTTTCAAAATAAGATTTTCTCCATAAGCGGAAAAATTCCGGAAGTGTATCCTTTTTTCCGCCTCAACTGTTGACGGAAAGGCTATTACAGCTTCAGCGCCTTTTCCCTTGTTTCAAATATTTGTTCAACGGTGGGATTTTCAATGAACTCACATTCATCAACTGCCTTTGCCAAAAGGTCAGGGATTTCCGTAAAGGCAATCTCTCCTTTCAGAA
Organism: uncultured Lachnospiraceae bacterium; assembly: GCA_900314085.1. GTDB lineage: Bacteria > Bacillota > Clostridia > Lachnospirales > Lachnospiraceae > RUG306. The sequence continues at coordinate 29,781 of OMTX01000086.1, forward strand.
AGAGATCAACCGCCGTTTCATCTGCTGCATTGAAGGCCGTGGGCAGGTTTCCGCCGCGCTTCCCGACTTCCCGAGCCAGGGCGAGTCCGCGGAAGACAGAAAGATCCGGCTCTTCAAACGTGAGGCGTTGAAGCTCAAAGAGATTGAGTCGCCTCCCGGAAAGATGCGGGCGATGCGGATAATACAGTGCATACTGAATCGGAATCCGCATATCCGGAACGCCAAGCTCCCCGATGACCGCCCCGTCTTCATACTGGACAGCCGAGTGAAGAACCGACTGGGGATGAACGAGGACGGTAATGTCATCGACATCTACGTCAAAGAGCCAGTGGGCTTCCATGACCTCGAGCCCCTTGTTCACCATTGTAGCGGAATCAATGGTCACTTTTTTCCCCATGTCCCAGTTGGGGTTGTTAAGTGCCTGCGCAGGGGTAACTGTCCTCAATTCATCCAAGGACTTCCCCCGGAAGGGACCGCCGGAAGCGGTCAAAAGGATCCGGTCAATCCGATTCCCGGTATTTCCCTGCAGGGACTGGAAGATGGCCGAATGCTCGGAATCCACCGGCAGAATCTGTACCCCGCATTTTTTTGCCAGCGGCATGATGATGTGTCCTGCAGAAACAAGCGTTTCCTTGTTTGCGAGGGCGATATCCTTGCCTGCTTCGATGGCAGCAATCGTCGGGCGGATTCCCAGCATGCCGACAACGGCAGTGACCAGGATGTCGGATTCCGGAATCGTGGAAACGGCTATGAGGCCTTCCATCCCGGTCATCACATCACACTGCGCTTCCGGTATCAGGTCTTTCAGTTTCCCGGCAGTCTCTTCATCTGCGACGGAAACCAGAGCCGGATGGAATTCCCGGATCTGTGCTGCCAGGAGAGATACATTTTTCCCGCAGGCCAGGGCAGAAACACAGAAATCCTCCCTGTGTTCGCGGATGACGTCAAGTGTCTGGGTACCGATGGAACCGGTTGAACCGATAATCGCTATATTTTTCATTATTCTCCCAAAAAAAACGAACCGCCAAGGCTAACAAAGCCGCATTTCAAAGAACTGCATGTCCCCCGGGAAATCCGCTATCTTCCTTCAGTGCCCCATTCCCGGCAGGCGGGCAAGAATGACGCTTGAAAAATAATAAATAACAGGAGCCGTGATGATTACGGAGTCAAAGCGGTCCAGCACACCCCCGTGTCCGGGAATGAGTTTTCCATAGTCCTTGATGCCGTAATTTCGCTTGATGGCAGAGGCGGCCAGGTCGCCGACCATGGAGATCAGGGCGCCGGCGCCGGAGGACAGAGTAAGCAGGACAATCGTAGTCGTGTGAAGGTGCATCGTCTTCTGAAAGACAAGAAGGTAGATCAGCGTCAGCAGCATGGCGCCGGCCACACCGCCGATCCCGCCTTCCACGGACTTATTCGGTGAAAGAACCGGCGTCATCTTGTGCTTTCCGAATAGCTTCCCGATACAGTAGGCGCAGGTATCCGAGCCCCAGGAGGCCAGAAAAATCAGCCAGACCACATACTCGCCATGGGGCAGCTGCCGTGTCAGGTAGATGTAGGAAAGCATCACAGCCACATAGAAGAGACCGAAAAATGCCCCCATCGCCTTTGCCGTGTCGTATTTCGGATAGGATAGCACATAGATGATCAGAACGAGGACCAGAAAGAGCGTCATGACCATGAAGTCAGACGGCATAAAGCGAAATTGCAGGTCTGCAAAATAGAGAATTGCCACTGCATAGCCGGAAAAAGCCAATGGTGTCTTCTCAAAACCGAGAGCCCGGTAAAACTCAAACATTCCGATCAGGGAAAGAATTGCCGTGGAAACGAGAAGGACGGGGCCTCCGGTAATGATGAGAAGAAGAGCCAGCGCTACCAGGACTATTCCGCTCAGCAGTCTCGTTCTAAACATGGGTTATGTAATCTCCATTCATCTTGTAGGTATGCTGCAGCCAGACCACAACATTTGGAAATATTATAGCAAGGGGCGGAGGGAGTTTCAATCCCTCCGCCCCTTGCTACATTCGAAATTCAACAGTCTATTTCACGCCGCCGAACCTGCGGTCGCGGGAAGCATAGGCCTCACAGGCCTTCCTGAGTTCGTCTTCCGAGAAGTCAGGCCAGGCGACATCCGTGAAGTAGAACTCGCTGTAGCAGAGCTGCCAGGGAAGGAAATTTGAAATTCTCTCCTCTCCCGATGTCCGGATCATGAGGTCCGGATCCGGCATTCCCACTGTATCGAGAAAGGATGAAAAAAATTCTTCCGTAATTTCTCCTTCCGGATTTTCCTTCCGCAGGCGGTTTACCGCCCGGACAATTTCATCCCGGCCGCCATAGTTTAAGGCAATGGCAAGCGTCATACCAGTGCCGCCGGCTGTCTCCCGCGTCACATCCGCGCAGGTCTTCTGCAGATTTTCACTCAGGCCGGTCAGGTCGCCGAGAAAGCGGACACGGATATTGTTTGCAAGGGCCAGGTCCCGGCAGCGGATCAGGTATTTCGCCAGCAGGCTCATGATAGTAGAGACCTCATCCACTGACCGCTTCCAGTTTTCTGTCGAAAAAGCATAGAGCGTCAGATACCGGATTCCCATATTGGAGGCGGCTATCGTAATCGTTTCCACGTTTTTCGCCCCGGCTGCATGCCCGGCTGTCCTCGGAAGGCCTTTTCTTTTTGCCCAGCGTCCGTTCCCGTCCAAAATGATTGCCACATGCTGCGGAAGATTTTCCATAGCTAAGTCTCCCTAAAAATCTGCACAGGTCAAAAAACCGGTTCTTTCCTATATCCGTACATATATAGGCGTCCGGCCTTCAGCCTGCAAAAAGAGGGACTTGAAGCCGTATGGCTCTTTCAAGTCCCTCCAAATCAATTTTTCAAAGAATATCTTTCAGACGGTCATGACCTCGTCTGCCTTGGCTTTCACTGCATCGTCAACCTTTTTGATGTAGTCATCCGTCATCTTCTGGGCATCTTCCGTCAGTTCCTTGACCTCGTCCTCAGAGATATCTTCTTTTTCCAGCTTCTTGAAGGCATCATTCGCATCGCGGCGGATATTCCGGATGGCGACCTTTGCCTCTTCGCCTTTCTTTTTGACGTCCTTGACGAGATCCTTGCGGCGCTCTTCCGTAAGCTCGGGAAATACCAGGCGGATGACCTTTCCGTCGTTTGTCGGGTTGATTCCTACATCAGAAGTCAGAATGGCCTTTTCAATGTCCTTCAGCAGCGAGGCATCCCAGGGGGCTATCTGGATCATACGCGGCTCGGGAACGGAAACATTCGCCACCTGCTGAATGGGTGTCGGCGACCCGTAATAGTCCACGCGCAGATGATCGAGCACATGCGGATTTGCCCGGCCGGCCCGGATGGCATCGAGTTCGGAGAAAAGATTGTCCATGGTCTTGGTCATCTTTTCATCGTATGCTTTCAGTCTTTCGTCCATATTTTCCCCTCATCAGAATAATATTTGTACGCGAAATCCCATCCTGCCGCAGGATGGGCAGTCGGTCTCAGGCAGTAATGACGGTTCCTTTGAAGTCCTTCCCCTGAGCCGCATGAAGAATCCCGCCCTCTTCGAAAAGGGCAAAAACCACCATGGGCATATGGTTTTCCATGCAGAGAATGGAGGCCGTGAGATCGATGACTCCGAGCTTTTTCTCGACGACTTCGTCAATAGAGAGGCTGTCGTAACGCGTGGCGGTAGGATCCGTCGCAGGATCTGCCGTATAAACACCGTCAACTGCCTTGGCAAGAAGGATGGAGTCCGCTTCAATCTCAATTGCCCGGAGAACGGTGGCCGTATCCGTTGAGAAATAAGGATGGCCGGTACCGCCGGCAAAGAAAACGACCTTTCCTTCAGAAAGAGCTGAAACTGCTGCATCCTTTGAGAAAAGCGTTGTAAATGCGCCAACCTGAAAAGGCGTCATGATCTCCGTGTCAAGACCGACGGACCGCATAATCTCGGACACATAGATGCAGTTCATGACGGTTGCCAGCATTCCGATCTGGTCTGCCTTCGTCCGGTCAATCTTCTCGGAAGTCCGTCCCCGCCAGAAATTCCCGCCGCCGATCACGATGGCGACCTCTGTTCCGGCATCATGAAGAGCCTTCACCTCGAGCGCTACCTTTTCACAGGTAGCCTCGTCAAAGCCCCTTTTCTTTTCCCCGGCGAGAGCCTCGCCGGAAAGCTTTAAAAGAATCCGCTTCATCAGGCAAATACGCTTTCAACATCGACATCAGCGTATTCCTGAGAGCAGAAGCCCTGGATTACAGCGCCGTTGTTGATCTGTACGGAGCGGGACTTGATATTTCCCATGACAACTGCGGAGGTGTCTACAACAACAGGTCCCTGAACATCGATGTCACCCTTGACAGCGCCTGCGATGACAGCGGATGTAGCCGTGATGTTTCCGATGATGACAGAGCCGACGCCGACCTTGACGGTTCCCTCGGAATTGACTTCGCCCTCAATCTTTGCAGCGTCTGCGAAGAACTCGGAAGACGAGGAATTGCCGTTGACCGTACCTGTAATGGTAAGCTTGCCGTTGCAGTTGACATTTCCGTTGATGAGACCGTCCACCTCGATGGAGCCCGTGGAGGTCAGGTCGCCTGTAATCGTCATTCCTGCAGTAATCACTGCATTCTCGTCACTGACTTCCTTCTTCGGTGCTGCCGGAGCAGTCTCAACCGGTGTCTGTGCTGCAGTGCTGGTAAATTCGCTATCCATTTTTTTCTCCTCAACTGTTTCTATGGTTTCTTTCACTTCAGGCTCTGCGGGAGCAGCTTCTTCCGCAGGCAGGCTTTCTGTTTCGTTCTTTTCAGCTACTCCGGTGATATCTTCCTCTGAAATCTTCTCTTTTTGAGACGTGCCGTTCTTGACAGAAGCGGGAACAGTTTCATTTCCGTTCGCATCCACCTTTTTGGATACCTGCTCCAAAAGTCCGTCCAGCTTGTTCAGTTCGTCCTGGACATCGATGTCATTGGCATCCGTGTCCAGAGGCACCATGCTGCTCGCCCTCTCAGACCCTGCAGGCTCTGCGTCTTCCGTTCCGCCGGGAACGAGTTCATCTACGGCGTCCGAGAAGTCTTCCTTGAAATCCTTGAAAAATCCCATACGTGTCCTCCACTAGTCACTGTTCCACCAGCTTGACGTGCTGGATTACAGTCGTATCTTTGCTAATCGGCAGCAAGAGCGCGCCTTTTGCCTGCAAATCCTCAATAAGAGTCGGCAGGGATTCCACTGTTTTGTCCCTGTTTGCGGCATCGTGCATCAAGACAACCGACGTTTTATATTTTACCACATCACTCATTACATTTTCAATAAGGTCATCTGTGGTATACGCCTGAGAAGTGGCGTCTCCATTGGCCACATTCCAGTCGAAATATGTAACTCCCTGGGAATTCAGGTACTTAATGAATTCCGACATATCCGTATTGGAAACCCGGTTTGATGATCCGCCCGGAAAGCGGTAATAGAAGCAATCCACTCCTGTCACATCGTAGATCAGATTCTGGATTTTTGTGAAGTCCGCTGCGAAGGCATCCGGAGAAGAATAGATTTCACTGTAGACGTGGCTGTAGGAATGCATGCCGATCGTGTGGCCTTCGCTCACAATCCGCTGCATGGCGGCCTTGGACTCGTCATCCGTTTTCCCGACGACAAAGAATGTGGCCTTGACGCCATAGTCGTCAAGGATGTCGAGAATCCGGTCCGTATTTTTGGAAGGACCGTCATCAAATGTCAGATAAACCTTCAGGGTATCCGTTTCGCCGGCCAGGTTCTCTTCCGCCGTCTTTGTATCGGCAACCAGCGTTCCGGAATCCATGTCGCTTGCCTGGGCGACAGCCTCAGCTGCCGTATTCTCCAGAGCAGAGACTTTTTTGTCCAGGCTTTTCAGTTCATGCTGCAGGGAAAAAACGGAAATTCCGAGAAGGACGATGGCGACAATGGAAACGATGATATAAGTAATCAGGAAGTAGATGATACCCATCTTCATCCGATGAACTCTCTTCCGCTTGTCCCGCTGTTTCTGCAGAATTTCCTGTTCGCTTGCCTGTGCTGCCGTATCGCTCAAAACCGTCACCAATAAATAATAATGTTTCAGAAAAGACTGATTTATTCTACACCATTTAACCCATTATAAAAAGGAAAATTACAAAAAAATGGAGCCCCGGGCCATGCGAAGCATG
>OMTX01000075.1 GCA_900314085.1 uncultured Lachnospiraceae bacterium
TCGGTGCGGGCGTCACCGGGGCTGCCGTTGCCCGGGAACTGTCCCGCTACAAGGCCGAGGTCTGTGTGCTGGAAGCCGGAGAGGATGTATGCTCGGGTACTTCCAAAGCGAATTCCGCTATCGTCCATGCAGGGTATGATGCAGAACCGGGGTCAATGATGGCCCGGATGAATGTCCGCGGCAACGAGATGATGGACGACCTCTGCCGGGACCTGGACATCCCCTTCCGCCGGAACGGCTCCTTCGTTGTCTGCCTGGATGAAAGCGAGAAGGCCGGCATTCAGGCCCTCTACGACAGGGGCGTGAAGAACGGGGTCAAGGATATGGAAATCCTTTCCGGCGACGAGGCCAGAAAGCTCGAGCCCAATCTCACGCCCGATGCGGTCTGTGTCCTCTACGCAAAGACCGCCGGCATCATCTGCCCCTTCAAGCTCAATATCGCCATGGCGGAAAACGCGAATGTAAACGGGGTCGACTTCCGCTTCAATACCCGGGTCGAGACCCTGAAGAAGGAAGACGGGGTCTGGAAACTCCGTACCAACAACGGCGAGTACAAGGCCCGCTATGTGGTAAACGCAGCCGGCGTCTATGCGGACGTCTTCCACAATATGGTCTCGAAGAAGAAGATTCACATCACTCCCCGGAAGGGCGAGTACAATCTCCTGGACCGGAACGCCGGCGGCATCGTCGAGCGGACCATCTTCCAGCAGCCCACGAAATACGGCAAGGGCGTCCTGGTCGCACCCACGATTCACGGCAACGTCATCGTCGGCCCTACCGCGACGGATATTGAAAACAAAGAGGGCGTGAACACCACCCAGGAGGGTATCGACGAGCTGACACAAAAGGCCACCCGCTGCGTACCGAACCTTCCCATGCGGCAGGTCATCACGGCCTTTGCCGGCCTCCGGGCCCATGAGGACCACCACGAATTCGTCCTCGGTCCTGTAGAGGAAGATGAGACCTTCATCGACTGCGCCGGTATTGAGAGCCCCGGCCTTACCAGCTCCCCGGCTATCGGCGAGTACATCGGCAATATGATGCGGGATATGATGCATCTTCAGAATAAGGAAAACTGGATCGCCACCCGCAAGGATATTTTGAAACCTTCCGAACTTTCCATCGAAGAGCGGAATGAGCTCATCAAAAAGGAACCCGCCTACGGGCAGATCATCTGCCGCTGCGAGTCCGTGACCGAAGGCGAGATCATCGACGCCATCCGTCGGCCCCTTGGCGCCCGGTCTCTGGACGGCGTGAAACGTCGGACCCGGGCCGGCATGGGCCGCTGCCAGGCCGGCTTCTGCAGCCCCAAGGTTATGGAAATCCTGAGCCGTGAACTCGGCCTTCCACTTGACGAAATTACGAAGTCCGGAGGAGAGTCAAAGATTGTATTCGAGCGGACAAAGGGACTGGAGGACAAGTGAGATGAAAAATTATGATATCGTAATCGTCGGCGGCGGTCCTGCAGGCCTTGCGGCTGCTGTTGCGGCAAAGAAGGCAGGGAATGATTCCATTCTCATTCTCGAGCGGGACAAGGAGCTCGGCGGCATACTGAACCAGTGCATCCACAACGGCTTCGGCCTCCACACCTTCAAGGAGGAGCTGACGGGTCCCGAGTATGCGTGGCGCTTCATACAGCAGGTCTTAGATCTCGGCATCGAGTACAAGCTCAACACCATGGTCATGGACATCGCACCGGACCGGACCGTCACCGCCATGAACAAGGAAGACGGCATGTTTCAGATTCCTGCCAAGGCAGTCATCCTGGCCATGGGCTGCCGGGAGCGGCCGAGAGGCGCCCTGAACACGCCCGGCTACCGACCGGCCGGCATCTTCTCCGCAGGAACGGCCCAACGTCTCGTCAATATTGAAGGCTATATGCCCGGCCGCGAGGTCGTGATCCTGGGCTCCGGTGACATCGGTCTCATTATGGCCCGCCGTATGACCCTTGAAGGAGCCAAGGTCAAGGTCGTTGCCGAGGTCATGCCCTATTCCGGCGGCCTGAAGCGAAATATCGTCCAGTGTCTCGACGACTTCGGTATTCCCCTGAAGCTCTCCCACACGGTCATCGACATCGAGGGCAAGGAGCATATCAAGGCGGTCACCATCGCGGAAGTCGGCCCGGACCGGAAGCCGATTCCGGGAACAGAAGAGCGCTACACCTGCGACACCCTGCTCCTGTCTGTCGGCCTGATTCCGGAGAATGAGCTCTCCCAGAAGGCCGGCGTTGAGATGAGCCGGATCACGAACGGGCCCGTTGTCAATGAGTCCCTGGAGACCAATATTCCCGGCGTCTTCGCCTGCGGCAATGTCCTCCACGTCCACGACCTCGTAGACTACGTTTCCGAGGAGGCGACCCGGGCCGGTGCCAACGCTGCTGCCTTCGTCGCTGACGGCTGCAAAGAAGAAAAGCCCGCCCATCCCATCACCCTTCATGCGACGGACGGCGTCCGCTACACGGTGCCTTCCACCATCGATACGGACCGCATGACGGACCAGCTGACTGTCCGCTTCCGGGTCGGCGCCATCTACAAGAACGCCTTCGTTTCCATCTACTACGGCGACGAGCGTGTCCGACACGTGCAGAAGCGCATCATCGCGCCCGGCGAGATGGAGCAGGTCATTCTCCTGAAGGACGACCTCTTAAAGCACCCGGACCTTTCCGACATTACAATCAAGATAGAGCAGGAGTGAGAGATATGATAGAAAAAAAAGAACTGACCTGCATCAACTGCCCCATGGGCTGCCAGCTTTCGGTCGAGCTCGAGGACGGCGCTGTGAAGAGCGTTACAGGAAACACCTGCCCCAGGGGCGATGCCTATGCAAGAACGGAAGTCATCAATCCCGTGCGGACCGTGACATCCACCTGCATTGTGGCGGACGGCGACAAGCCCCGCGTTTCGGTCAAGACCGCGGCGCCCATTCCCAAGGGAAAGATTGACGCCGTCATGAAGGACATCAACGCAGTCCGCGCTGAGGCGCCCGTGAAGATCGGAGACGTGCTGGTGAAGGATACGGCCGGCACCGGCGTTGACGTCATTGCGACAAGAAATATTGAAAAGATTGCCTGAGAGGTCTTTTTAAGAGGGATTATATAAGGGGTAAAAGAAGCCTGCAGCATGTTTGTCGGGGGACAAGTGCTGCAGGCTTTTCGCAATCCATATTCAGTTTTTGTCACCGTTCTTTTCTGCAATGGCCTCAAAAATCAGACCGCTGATGCTCATTGCCAGGGCAACAATGGAAAGAGTGGCTACGGCGCGCTTCCATTTCATTGTTTCTCCTCCGGCTTCATACCGAGATACTTCCGCAGGGCAGGAATCGCGGCTTCCGCATCGGCGTGGCCCAGCATATAGAGGTCACCGATTTTTTCGATGTCCGGCTCCATACGGCCGACGCGCGGCGGGATGGAGGGAGCGATGCAGAAGACACGGCCTTTTTCCTCGAGGTGCTCGAGGCGGTCGCACTCGTGGTTGTAGCGCTCATCGGAATTCCTGAGGGCCCGGAGGAGGTTCGGCCGGGCGGCATAGCGGCGGGAAAGAAGCTCATCATAGACGGAATCCGTGGCCCCTCCGGTCGTCGTATCCTTGTGGAAACCGCGGGACCGGGTGCGGACGACGACAATCTTTTCATAGCCTTCGTCCATGACCCACTGGTAGGGGATGTTGCAGGAGCAGCCGCCATCCAGGTAGCGGTGACCGTCGAGATACACAGAGGAGGAAAGGACCGGCATCGTGGCGGACGCCCGGATGGCCTTGTCCATGTCGGAGACATTCTTCTTCTCCAGGTAGGCGGGCTTTCCTGTGGCGATATCGGTCGCTACGGCGACGAAGCGGCGGGAGGAAGAGTTGAAGGCCTTCCAGTCGAGAGCCTCGACATTTACCTCATCCGAAAACATATAGTCAAAGCCGAAGGGACTGCGGTTCCGCAGAAAGGCTTCGATGCCGAAATAGCGGCGATTGTAGCGGTTCGAAAGATTGAAACGGGCGGACCGGCCGATCTGCCGCGTCACATAGCCGACCCCGTTCAGGGCGCCGGCGGAAACACCGATGACGGTCTGCAGATTGATGCCGTGCTCCATGAGGGCGTCCGTGACGCCGGATGTATAGAGACCGCGGAGGGCGCCGCCTTCGAGAACGAGGCAGCCTTCCGTGATGGGGCCCCGCGCCCGGCCCCGCTTGATTTCGTCAATGCGGGAGTAGGCCCTGTATTCGATGTGGTCTTTGTAGAATTTCGCGCCGGCAAGGGCGGCAATGGCGGCGACTGCTGCGTATTTCGTACCTTTAGAAGCCATAGGGACCTCCTGATGAAAGGCATTAAAAATAATATCTATTACCTGTCAATGAAAATTTAAACGCACGGGTGCTTTATTTCGCATTTACAGTAACATTTTTTCCATGTAAATGAAAGGGGAAGTCTTACAATCAGAGGATATTGTAGGAAGGAGACGGATTTTGTGGTAGGATAGGAAAGCAGCTTTTGGCATGCAGGAAGAGGGAAAGTGCTTATTGCCCTGCTTTGACTGCGGAGACAAGAAAGTGGCTGCGGCTGCCGTGAGCGGATGCCCCGGTGGCCGCGAGCAGAGATTATATAAGAGGGAAACATGGGAACATTTCGAACGATAGAAGTACACGAAGCGGTCGGCACCGTAAACGACCGCATTGCTAATGATACGCGGCGGGAGCTTGCTAACCAGGGGACCTTCATGGTGAATATGATGGCTTCCCCGGGTGCCGGCAAGACTTCGGTGCTTCTGAAGACCATAGATGCACTGAAAAAGAATAATATTAATATCGGCGTTATGGAGGCGGACATTGAAGCGGAGGTCGATGCCGAGACCATGGAAAAGGCCGGCGTTTCGACCATTCAGGTCCACACGGCCGGCCGCTGTGCCATGGATGCGAAGATGACGAGCGATACCCTGAAAGCTTTCGATACAAAGGGACTTGATATTATTTTCCTGGAGAATATCGGAAACCTGGTCTGCCCGGCTGAGGACGACACGGGAGCCCACCGGAATGTCTGCATTCTTTCCGTGCCGGAAGGGGATGACAAGCCCCTCAAGTACCCCCTGATGTTTGAAGTCTGCCAGGCTGTCATTATTAATAAAATCGACACAAAGGAATATTTCCCCTTTGACGATGATGCGGTTGTCGAGCGGATCCACGAGCGCAACCCCTTTGCAAAAATCTTCTTCGTCAGCGCAAAGACCGGCGAGGGTATTGACGAATGGACGAAGTGGCTTATGGGGGAGATGAAAAAATGAACGAAGATGCAGTGAAGATTATCGACCTGAAAGAGAGCATTCTCGCGGACAACGACGCGGATGCGGAGGTCTTGCGCGAAGAACTGAAGAAGAAGGGGACGTTCTATCTCAACGTCATGTCGTCTCCGGGATCCGGAAAGACGACGACGATTCTGGCTCTTTTAAAGGAGCTGCCCAGGGACATCCGTGTGGCCGTCATGGAGGCAGACATCGATTCGGACGTGGATGCAAAGACCATTGCGGCCGCAGGCTATGACTCCGTGCAGCTTCATACGGGCGGCATGTGCCACCTCGATGCGGATATGTCGAGACAGGGCATGCGGGAGCTGCCCGGGGACTATGACCTTGTGATCCTTGAAAACGTGGGCAACCTGGTCTGCCCGGCGGAGTTCGACGCCGGGGCCTCGAAGAATCTCTGCATCCTGGCCCTGCCGGAGGGAGACGATAAGCCCCTCAAATATCCCCTCATGTTTGAAAAATCCGACTGCGTCGTCATAAACAAAATCGACGCGGCCCCGGTTTTTGACTTCGACATGGAGGCAGCGACAGACGCCATCCACAAGCGCCATGCTGGCATCCCCATCTTCCCGGTTTCGGCAAAGACCGGAGAAGGCATCGCCACGCTCGCATCCTGGCTCGCAGGTGAAGTACAGGCCTGGAAGCAGTGAGACTGCCTTCCTTCAAAGAAACTGCGTGGAAACAGCCGGATGACCGGATTGACGGCAATCCGGTGGTGTTTTTGGAACCGGTTGAAAAAATCTGACTTTCAGCGGGGGAAGCGCGGCCGCTTGTCGTCCTCGTTTTGATCCTTGTGTTTTTTGTAAGTCCGTCCGATCAGGACACCGACCAGGAGAGCCAGGATACAGATCAGTACATTTCCGATATCGGGCATGATGTCAGTCCTCCACGAAGTCTTTGCGGTAGGGGGAGAAGATGTCGAGAAGGATGCCGGCCTCCAGGCAGGTGCAGCCGTGTTCGACGCCGTCGGTTTTGAGGAGGGTGTCGCCCTTTTTTACGACATGCTTTTCGCCGCCGATGGTGAATTCGAAGGCTCCGCTCACGACATAGGTGATTTGGGTGTTGTCGTGATGGTGGAGGGCGCCTACGGCGCCCTTTGCAAACGTGTTCTCTACAGCCATTACGTCGTCGGAGTAGGCGAGGACCCGTTTCGTGACGCCGCCCTTTTCTGCCCCGGGTCCGCCTGTCCCTCCGGGAAGCAGGGCGTTTTCCGTCGTCTGCTCCTCGGGCATTATATCCTTGTAATAGACCCATCTTTCGTTCTTCATGGAAGGAACCCCTTTCTTTTCTATCGGGAACGGCTTCAGCTGTTTTTTTGTAAACGCGTCGGACACGTGCCGCGAAGCGGCTGGTTTTCTGACGCGTCCGTGTGCATCAAAAAACCTGAACAACAGTAGCACAATCCGATTCGGTTTGTAAATCCCGGGGAGATAAGAGCCGTGGGAAAAAAGTTACGCAGCAGCTTCATCTACAATCTTTGGACGACGTCCCCGATTGCGAAGAAGACGGGAATCTACAGCTTCTCGGTCTTCGTCCTCCTTCTGGCGGCTCTGATCGGGGCCATCTCCATCGCCTCCTATTCCGTGACCACGACAGGTTCCATCCTCTGGAATGTCACCCGTTGTTCGGCCATTCAGAATGCCCTCATCGATGAAGAATCCGCTCTTCGCTCTCTTGCGGCAAGCAGAAGCGACATGAACCGGCAGAACTATGAGGAGGCCTGCCGGCATACGCGGGCTCTGATCAACCGCCTGCCGATGGATTACAGAGAGCTGGGCCCGGAACGCTATGCCCGGACCTTCGACCTCGTGTCCGCCTACAGCAATCACAGCGCCCTGCGGGACCGGGCCGTAGAGGAGATGGATGCGGGTGAAGCCTTTCTTTCCGACGTTTACCGGGATTATACTATCCTCTCCTACCTGCAGACGGACGCGTCGGACCTGACGCAGATCACCCTGAATGCAGGCATCAATTCCTTTGCCCACATTCTGCCGGGACTGATCCGTCTGCTTGTGATCAGCAGTCTGCTGGCCATTCTCTTCTTCATCTTCATCATCCTCTTTGACCGCCTTTTCACCCTTTCCATTGTCATTCCCGTGCAGAGAATGGCTGCCGCCGTCCGGACCTATGAATCCGGTGACTTTTCAGGGGAGGATATCGAGGTGGTGAACAGGGACGAGCTCGGGGAACTGACCCAGGCTATCAACCGTATGAAAAGGGCAACGGACCGGAACCTCACCACGATGAAGGAAAACCAGCGGCTTGCCGAGAATCTCCACAGGGAGGAAATCATGCGGATGGAGACGGAGAAACGCCTCGAAACCATGCGCCTTTCCCTTCTGCAGTCCCAGATCAATCCCCACTTTCTCTTCAATACCCTGAATGTGATTTCCGGAATGGCGACGCTGGAAAATGCGGAGCAGACGGAAAGCATGATCCGCGCCCTTTCCAACATCTTCCGCTACAACCTGCGGACGGGAAACCATATGGTTTCTCTCGACGCCGAGCTTTCCGTTGTCCGGGACTACCTCTACCTGCAGCAGATGCGTTTCGGAAGCCGGCTCGCATTTGATATCCGCACGGATGATGGGGTAGACCCGGCCCTGATTCAGGTTCCTCCCTTCATCCTGCAGCCCCTGGTGGAAAACGCAGTTCTCCACGGGGTACTCAAAAAAGAAGAAGGCGGCCGGGTGGAGATTTCCGTCTCCCCCGGGAAAGGCGGGGGCGCTGCCATAGTGAAGATACATGACGACGGCGTCGGTATAGGACCGGAGAAGGTTTCCGCTATTCGCAGGGGAATTGAAAACAGGGCAGATCCGGACGAAGCCCATATCGGACTGCAGAATGTCGCTGACCGCTTGCGGGATGCCTTTCCCGGCGGGGAAGCCGGCGGCCGTCTTACCATTGAAAGCCGTCCGAATGAGGGCACGGATATTATTCTCATGATACCGAAAACTACAGGAAGCGGGGAAGCGCATGTTTGACATCCTGATTGCGGACGACGAGGAAATCGAAAATCTCGTTCTGAAGAAAAAAATCGCGAAGTTTTACGGCAATGCGGTTTCCGTCCGCACGGCGGCGAACGGGCGGGCCGTGCTGAAGAGCTGCATCGGAAAGATGCCGGACCTTTTGATTCTCGACATTGCCATGCCCGGCATGTCCGGCCTGGAGGCGGCGGAGGAGATCCGGAAGACGGATAGAAAAGTCCAGATCGTCTTTCTCACGGCCTTCGATGATTTTTCCTACGCGAAGAGGGCGATTTCCCTGCATGCTCTCGACTATCTGCTGAAGCTGGTCGATGAGCGGGAACTCTGCGCGGTCATTGACGAGGCCGTGCGGCTGCAGGGGGAGAAGACTGCCGCGGCCGCATCCGATGCAGGCGGACAGAAGGTCGATGATGCGAATGAAATCGGGGACTTCCCGGATCTCGTACAGAAGCTGATCAGCGAGCGCTACGGGACGGACCTGTCCGTAGAGACGGTTGCGGCGGCCTTCGGCTACTCGGAGGGCCACTTCTGCAAGCTTTTCAAGCAGTACTTCGGCATCAGCTTTGTGAGCTATCTGACGGAGTACCGGATCTCTGCGGCGGAACGTCTGCTTCTCGAGGGAGACCTCTCCGTGCGGGAAATCTGTGAGGCGGTCGGCTACGAGGACGCGAATTATTTTTCCAAGGTCTTCCGGCGAATTGCCGGGAAAAGTCCGTCAGAATTCCGGGAAAACGGGCGGCAGATGCAGAATCATCCAGAATAATATACAAAAACAGACGGGCAAATTCGTACATTATCGACAAAACGTACAAAAAAGATGAAAATTTTACCCGCCGATGACGAAAATATTCCGTTTTTTCGAAGCCGGTCATTCTCTATAATTTGAATCAGTTGGGGAACCGTGAGTGTTCTCCGTCACTGATGAAACCCTTCAGGGGAAATCAAAGGAGGATTAGAGAGAATGAAAAAGAAAGTACTCAGCCTGCTCATAAGCGCAGGACTCGTTGCCACCATGATGGCCGGCTGCGGCCTGAGCGGCAACACGGCATCGACCGGCAAGATTGATTCGGAAAAAACGGAGACGGAATCAAAGGATTCCGGCAGCACTGCTTCCGGTGACTACACCGTAAACGAGGCAGCGAAGGCAGATCCTGCTGTCACCCTGACGATGGCTGAGGTCAATCCCACGAAGGATACGATCTGCGGCGCCATGGACCTGAAATTCAAGGAAGCCGTTGAGGCTATGTCCGGCGGATCCATCACCATCGACCTGCAGGATTCCGGCGTTCTCGGTTCCGAGAAGGAAGTCCTCGACGGTATGCTGGGCGGCACGGGAACCGTTGACATCGCCCGTATTTCCGCCTTCGCTCTGACATCCTACGGGGCAAAGAAGTCCGTTCTTCTTTCCCTGCCCTACACCTTCACCGGCAGAGACCACTTCTGGAAGTTCGCTGATTCCGATCTCGGCCAGGAATTCCTTGACGAACCCGAGGAACTGAAGCTCGGTGTCCGCGGCCTTTACTTCGGCGAGGAAGGCTTCCGTCATTTCTTCACGACGAAGGACAAGCCTATTTCTTCTGCAGCTGATATGAAGGGCATGAAGATCCGTGTGTCGAACGATCCCATCATGACCGAGATGGTCAAGAACCTCGGCGCTACGCCTTCTCCCATCGAGATGAAGGAAGTCTACACCTCCATTCAGAACGGCACGATCGACGGCGCTGAGCAGCCTACAGCAAATTACGCTTCCAACAAGTTCCAGGAAGTCGGCCCGAACCTGACGCTCGACGGCCATACCCTGGGCGCTATGGAGACAATTATTGCAGACGCTTCCTATGACAAGCTGACGGACAACCAGAAGCAGGTCATTGCCGATGCAGGCAAGCTTGCTTCCGAAGAGTGCCGCAAGGTGTCCGAGGAGCGGGAGAACGAAGTCCTGAAGGAACTGAAGGATGAGGGCATCAACGTCATTGAGCTTTCCGACAAGTCCGATTTCCAGGCAGCCTGCAAGCCCATCGTTGATGAGTACGCTACCGGCGATCTTGCTGACCTCTATCAGCAGATCCTTGACATGGGCAAGTAATTCAAACTTGAATCTGTAATTTCGGGCGGCTTCGACCAGTCGGAGCCGCCTTTTTTTAGGAGGCAGCATGAAATCTTTTCTCATAAAGATGAGAGCGGCAAGGCCCGTGTATGATTTCGTCTACAAGGTCTTCATGCTCATCTGCAAACTGCTCCTGGTCGCCGATATCCTGATCACGAGCTGGATCGTCCTTGCCCGTTTCGTCAAGGTCATCCCGGCTCCCTACTGGGGCGAGGAGCTCATACTTACCCTGATGGCCTATATGGCCGTCCTTTCCGCGGCACTTGCCATTCGCCGCAATGCCCACATCCGCATGACGTCCTTCGACCGCTATATGCCGGAGAAGATGGTTGATATCTTGGACCTGATATCTGACGTCGTAGTCCTCGGCCTGGCCATCATCATGCTCGTCATCGGATGGTCATATGCCATCGGCATCGGCGCCAAGGCTACCTATATTTCCATGCCCTGGCTGTCGAAGTTCTGGAACTACTTCCCGATTCCCCTGGCCGGCATTGCCATGATCTTCTTTGAAGTAGAGCGGATCTTCATCGACATCGAGCGAATCTGCGGCATTGACGACAACGGCGTCGAGGATGTCGTCCGCGCGACGAACTCCGCGGATACGTACAGCGGAAAGGAGGATGAATAATAATGCAGTCTACAGCGATAGCAATCCTCATTATCAGCTTCCTTGTCATGGTTCTGCTGAGATTCCCGATTGCTTACTCAGTTGCCATTTCTTCCATCCTCTGCCTGATTTACCAGGGCCTGCCCCTGTCAACAGTCGTTCAGCAGATGGTGAAAGGTATCAGTTCCTTCTCCCTGATGGCGGTGCCCTTCTTCATTACGATGGGTGTTCTAATGGGATCGGGCGGCATTTCCGAAAAGCTCCTGGACCTTGCGGATGCCTGCGTCGGCTGGATGACCGGTGGCCTTGCCATGGTAAATATCCTGGCATCCTACTTCTTCGGCGGCATCTCCGGTTCCGCATCGGCGGATACGGCTTCCTTAGGCTCCCTTGAGATCCCCATGATGGTGGACAGAGGCTATGACGTGGATTTCTCCACGGCCGTCACGATTTCGTCCTCCGTTGAGGGTATGCTCGTACCCCCTTCGCACAATATGGTCATTTACGCGACGACGGCCGGCGGCCTTTCCATCGGGGCCCTCTTCCTGGCAGGCTATCTGCCCGGCGCAGTTCTGGCCGTTTCCCTCATGATCAGCTCCTACATCATCTCGAAGAAGGAGCATTATCCGAAGGGAGACAAGTTCTCCATCAAGCGGCTGGGCAAAGAATTCGTCCGCTCCATCTGGGCCCTGTCCGCCCTGCTGATCGTCGTGGTCGGCGTCGTTGCCGGTGTATTTACGGCGACGGAGTCCGCGGCCATTGCCGTCATCTACTCCCTGATTGTGTCCGTCTACATCTACAAGGGACTGACCTGGAAGGGCGTCTGGAAGGCTCTGGACAGCTGCGTGGATACCCTCTCCATCGTGCTGATCCTGATCTCCACATCGAGTGCCTTCGGCTACTGCCTGACGATCCTGCATGTACCGGCTCTTGCTGCTACGGCGATTGAGGGTGTTTCCTCGAACCCCTACGTCATTGCCCTTCTTCTGAACCTGATTCTGCTGATCCTCGGTATGATCATGGATATGGCGCCTATCATCCTGATCACGACGCCGATCCTTCTTCCGATTGCCCAGTCCATCGGAATCGACCCCGTCCAGTACGGTATCATCCTGGTTCTGAACTGCGGCATCGGCCTGCTGACGCCTCCTGTCGGATCCGTCCTTTTCATCGGTTCCGCCATTGCAAAGCGCCCGATCGAGAAGGTGGTCAAGGCCCAGCTGCCTTTCTACATCTTCATGATCATTGCCCTGCTGCTTCTGACCTTCATTCCGGAGGTTTCGCTCTGCATCCCGAGAGCTTTCGGATATACGGGGTGAGCGGCGTGACAGCCCTTATTATGTTATAATCTACTCTGCTTTTGGAAAGGCAGATACGCTTCCGAAAGTGTCAAAGCTTTCGGAAGCGCTTTCTAATTAAAGGAAGACTGAAGAACGAATGAAATACAGATACACTTACCGCAATACCCCGGGCGACTACTTCCGCTTCTATATGTCAAATACCTACCACAGTCTGATGGGCATTGTGAACGTCATCTTCACGGTCGCAATGGCGGCCCTGATTGTCAGCCGGTGGAGCGGGAGCAATCTTTTTTTCCGCCTGCTGATGATATTTGCCCTGCTGATTTTCCCCGTCTTTCAGCCCTTCTTCATCTGGCTTCGCTCCATCAAGAGCGCAGAGAGTATCAGGGTGGAAACGACAGTTTCCTTCGATGAAGGCGGGATGGAGATTGACGTACTGACTCACAAACAGCGGATTGTCTGGAAGAATTTCTATGCCTGCCTGCGTCGGGCCGGCCTCCTCATCGTAAGCCCCGACGGAGCCCATGCCTATCTCCTGCCCGAAAAGGTGATTGCGACAGCGGAAGAGGGCGTGGAAAAGGACCCGGAGCGGGTCTATTCCTATATCGTCGGGAAGATTTTTGAAAAGTCGGAGCATATGTCTCCCGACATGGAGCGCCTGAAGGAAAAGAAGGGCTTCTGAAGTGGCGGACAAAGCGGGCCCGGCAGTGAAGGAAAGAAGGGGCTTCTGAGATGAGGCGCGGCAGGACTTTGAAAAAAAGAATAATATTTCTGCCGGCCATCCTCTGCCTGTCTCTGCTTCTGACGGCATGCGGCAGTGGATCCTTTTCCCTCGAGGGCATGAAGGAGACGGCGGCGGCCAATGTCAGCCGTAAGGAGGGAAAAAGCGTAGTCAGCGACGAATACAAAGATGTGATTCCCGATTTCGTTTTCACCTATGCGGAAAACCAGCCGGAAGACTATCCGACCGTTCAGGGAGCGGAGTACTTTGCCAGGCGGGTGAATGAGGAAACGAAGGGACGCATACAGATCCGCATCTATGCGAACGGAATTCTCGGAGAGGAGCCGGAGGTGGCAGACCGCGTGTCCTTCGGCAGTATTGACTTCGCCCGGGTTTCCACTGCCCAGCTGACGAAGTATTCCCCTATGACGAGAATTATTATCATGCCCTATCTCTATCGGGATGCGGACCATATGTGGAAGGTCCTTGAGGGAACAGTGGGGCAGCAGGTCATGGATTCTTTTGACGGGACCGGGCTGGTGCCCCTTTCCTGGTACGATGCCGGTGTCCGGGACTTTTACCTGAAGGAACCGGTGGACGGGCTTGACGACCTGAAGGGGAAGACCATTCGCGTGCAGAAGTCGGATATCATGCAGGATATGATCCGCGCATTCGGGGCGACACCGACGACGAATCCCTATGACGAGGTCTATTCGGCAATTGAAACCGGGCAGGTCGACGGGGCGGAAAACAACTGGCCCTCTTATGTCGCCATGAAGCACTACCAGGTGGCCGGCTATTTCCTTCTGGATGACCATATGCGGATTCCTGAGCTGCAGCTTGTAAGCGAGTCCACTATGGAGCAGCTTCCTGAAGAGGACCGGGACATCATCCGAAAGTGCGCGGAGGAGTCTGCCGTCTATGAGCGGAAGGTCTGGTCCGGGTATGAAGAGGAGGCCAGAAAATCCGCCATTGAGGCGGGAACGGAGGTGATATCCTTCTCGGATGCGGAGAAGGCGCGGTTTCGTGCGGCCGTTCAGCCCCTCTATGAAAAGTACTGCGGAGATTACATGGATCTGATCGAGGAGATCCGAAAAGAAGGAGAGTAGCCAAGCATTCAACGGTCTTATACATTCTGTGTGCTGAATAGTTATTCATATAAAGGAGAATGCGCGATGGAAATGACGATGCGGTGGTACGGAAGCGCCTACGACACGGTCACACTGGAGCAAATCCGCCAGGTGCCGGGCGTGCGCGGGGTAATTACGACGCTCTACAGCAAGCAGGCCGGTGAGACCTGGAAGCCGGAGGAGGTTCACGCCCTGAAGGAGGAGGTGGAAGCAGCCGGCCTCCATATTGCAGGAATTGAATCCGTCAATGTCAGTGATGACATCAAGGCCGGGACGGACAAAAGGGACGAGCATATAGCAAACTATATCGCTTCCCTCGAGGCCCTGGGCAAAGAAGATATCCACATGGTCTGCTACAATTTCATGCCGGTCTTCGACTGGACGCGGACGGAGCTTGCCCGCAGGCGGCCTGACGGGTCAACGGTGCTGGCTTATACGAAAGAAGCAGTGGACAGCCTGGATCCGGAGCAGATGTTTTCTTCCATTTCTGCAGATACAAATGGCTCCGTGATGCCGGGCTGGGAGCCGGAGCGCATGGCCCGCGTCAAAGAGGCTTTTGCCCTCTACCGGGACATCGACGATGAAAAGCTGTTTGAAAATCTCCGCTATTTTCTGGAAGCCATCATGCCGGTCTGCAACCGCTATGACATCAAGATGGCCATCCATCCGGATGACCCTGCCTGGCCTGTATTCGGCCTGCCCCGGATCATCACCTGCAAGGAGAATCTCCTTCGCATGATGCATATGGTGGACGACGTCCACAACGGAGTGACCCTGTGCACGGGTTCCCTGGGAACGAATCCGGAAAACGACCTGCCGGACATCATCCGCGCGCTGAAGGGGCGGATTCATTTCGCCCACGTGCGGAACCTCCGTTTCATTGACGGGAAGAAGAATTTCGAAGAGGCTGCACATCTTTCTTCCGACGGAAGCTTTGACATGTACGCGATTGTGAAAGCTCTCTATGACACCGTGTTTGACGGCCCGATCCGGCCGGATCACGGGCGCATGATATGGGGAGAAAAGGCGATGCCGGGATACGGCCTCTATGACCGGGCTCTTGGAGCCGCCTATATCAACGGTCTCTGGGAAGCTGTCGAAAAGAATGAACAGGGGGCAGGGGCATGAAATTAATCTGGAAAGAAATCGAAAAGGACAGGGGGGATTGGACGCGCAAAGGATACAGTCTTCCCTCCTATGACAGGGCGGCGATGATTGAAAAGACGGCCGCCGCGCCGGCCTGGGTTCATTTCGGCGCAGGGAATATCTTCCGGGCATTTCACGCGGATATTGCGGAGCAGATGCTCGAAAGCGGGGAGGCTGACCGGGGACTCATTGCCATCGAGGGCTTCGATTACGAGATCATCTCCTCCATGTTCCGGCCGCATGACAATCTTTCCCTGGCGGTTACCCTGAAAGCGGATGGAAAGCTGGAGAAGAAGGTGCTCGGCTCCATTGCGGAGTCCTGCATTCTGGATTCTGCTGATACGGCTGAATATGCCCACCTGAAGGAAATCTTTGAGAGCCCGTCCCTTCAGATGGCAACCTTCACAATTACGGAAAAAGGGTACGCGACCGCCGGACCGGATGGCGGGCTTCTTCCGGCCATCGCTTCCGACTTTGCCGCGGGGCCCGAAGGAGCTTCTTCCTATCTGGGGAAGGTGGTTTCCCTTCTCTATGCGAGATACAAAAAAGGCGGCCTGCCGCTTGCCATGGTCTCCACGGATAACTGCTCCCACAACGGGGACAAGCTTTTTGCAGCGGTTGACGCTTTTGCCAGGGCCTGGACAGAGAAAGGTCTGGCGGAACCCGGATTCCTGACCTATGTGGAAGACTCAGGATGTGTTTCCTTCCCCTGGACAATGATAGACAAGATTACGCCCCGACCGGATGATTCTGTCAGGGAGCTGCTTCAAAAAGACGGGGTGGAAGACCTTTCCAATATTGAAACCGGAAAGCATACCTTTGTCGCCCCCTTCGTCAACGCCGAGGAAACCGGGTATCTCGTCATAGAAGATTCTTTCCCCAACGGGCGGCCGGCGCTGGAGAAGGCCGGCGTCATTTTCACCGACAGGGAGACTGTGGACCGGGTGGAGACCATGAAGGTGACGACATGCCTGAACCCCCTTCATACCGCTCTGGCCGTTTTCGGCTGCCTCCTTGGCTATACGAAGATCTCGGAAGAAATGAAGGATCCGGATCTCTCTGCTCTGGTGCATCGGATCGGCTATACAGAGGGCCTGCCCGTTGTCACGGATCCTGTGATCATCCGGCCCCGTGATTTCATTGATACGGTTGTGAACGTCCGGATTCCCAACCCTTTCATGCCGGACACGCCCCAGCGGATTGCAACGGACACTTCCCAGAAGCTTCCTGTCCGTTACGGGCAGACCATCAAAAAGTATATGGAGCGGGGACTTGACATGGATATCCTGCAGGCCATCCCATTAGTCTTTGCCGGCTGGCTCCGCTATGTCATGGCGGCAGATGATGAGGGCGAGGCCTTTGTGCCGAGCCCGGATCCCCTGCTTGCTGAGATGGAAGAGAAGCTTTCCGCAATCCGTCTTGGAGAGCAGGATGAGGAAAAAGTCCGGGAAGTGCTTCTTCCTATCCTTCAAAATGAGTCCATTTTCGGGACAGATCTTGTGAAGGCAGGGCTTTCCGACAGGGTGATCTCGGACTTCATGAAACTCATTGCCGGACACGGCGCTGTGCGGAAAACCCTGCACGAGGTGACAGAGGAGTGGAAGGCATGAATTTCAGGTGAAGTCTTCCCAATCCTCGCTCAGGTTCTCCCGGAAGAAGTCGAGAATCTTCTCTGCATTCTCCCCGTCGTGCTCGATTTCCCGGGAGTACCAGGCGGCGGTCTTTTTGAGAGACGTGCCGTTGGCCCAGGAGAGGAAGGCTGGGATGATGGCGCCGGCGGCGGCGAAGCCCGCCCAGGCCGGCGCCGCGCAGTCGTTCACGGCCTTCAGAAAGTAGCGGTAGATGTAGTAGGCGTAGAGGCGGGAAAGCTCCATGGCATAAGAATCCAGGAAGTGCCCGAAGGAGCAGGGACTTGCCGGAGAGGAACTGTCAGCAGTCCCGGCAGCCGCACAATCGTCTGCGTCTGCAAGGCTTCCTCCTCCCATGCCGCAGTCACAGTCGAAGACCTTCGTCTGCACGCCCTCCAGCTCTCCCTTCCACCGGTCGGTGAGAATCGAGAGGTTCTCCCGCAGGAAGAGACAGAAGTCCTGCAGGGCAAGGAGGAGGGGCGTTTCGTCGACGGCCCTGAATTCCTCGAAGCCGGAGATGAGCTGCGAAGCGATATCGTCGGAGAAGTCAAAGGCATAGTCCGGCGCAGCGTCGTTCAGACCGGGCTGAATCAGGGAGACCCGGCGGATGAGGTCGAGGATGTGGACGTCCAGTGAAAGGCTCTCGTCGAATGCTTCCGCAGAAAGCATGGCATTCCGCGTCTGTGCGAGGATGTTCAGGACGCTGTCACTGCTGTCCGTCGGTGCATCGGGGTAGGTTTCATTCACCGGCGTTTCGAAGACCAGCCGCACGACCTCGGGACAGGAGACAGAGGGGGACCGCTCGGCGAAGCCGTCGTACTCCTCGGTATTGAAGGGGTGCTCGCGGCAGGTCTCTGATGTGTGCTCGTAGCCGAGCGTCAGACGCAGGCGGCAGAGACCGTCCTCCTGCAGATAGGGGCAGTTTTTGCCGTTCAGGGCAAAGGTCGTCGAGGACGTGCCCGTGAAAAGACCGGACTCGTCGAGGACGTCGCGGCCGTCCGGTGCAGGGGCGCCTGCCGCCGCCTGCGGGGCCTCGCTTCCGGGCTCGGCCCCTGAAGCAGTGTCTGTTCCAGGCTGTGCTTCAGTCGGATCGATGGCGGCTTCCGCCGTTGCAGGCGTTTTTATTTCTGCTTCCGTCAGCGGCTTCCCGCCCATCCGCATCCAAGTGCGCAGCTCTTCTCCGAACTCCCCGGGGACGGTTCGGTAATACGCTGCGGTAGCGTCATCGATGTCGATGATCCACTCCATACAACAGTTTTCCGGGCAATCCCCGGCCAGACATTTCAGGTCTTTTCCGTAGGCAGGTTCCAAAAGTAAATCAGACATTTTCACTCCAATACGCATTGCATGTCACACAAAAACCGCAGAAAACAGGGCAGGGGCTTAATGTGGACAGTCCCTGCCCTGCGTTCGCGTTACATTATTTTTTTTTCAGATTTCCGCCCTTTCCGGCGACCTTCAGGAAGGCATCCTCAACGGAAACACCGGGCTGGTATTTGTTCCGCTTCAAGAGTAATGTCAGTGCCCGGGCCACCCGCGGATCAAACTGGGTGCCGGCGCAGCGGCGGATTTCCTCGATGGCCTCGTCTTTTGTGAGGCGGTTCTTGTACGACCGCTGCTCTGTCATGCCGTCGTAGGCATCGGCAGCGGCAATGATGCGGGCTTCAAGCGGAATGTTTTCTCCCTTCAGGCCTTCCGGATAGCCGGTGCCGTCGTAGTGCTCATGATGATAATGGGCGCCGACGCTGATATTCGGCATTTCTTCGATGCGGGAGAGGATGCGGGCGCCGATTTGTGTATGCTTTTCCATCTTTGCCTTGTCTTCTTCCGTGTAGGCGCCGGTCTTTAAGACGACGTCCTCGTCAACGCCGACAATGCCGATATCGTGGACGATGCCCATGCAGTAGACGCTGTACTGCTGATTCCGGGACAGCCCCATTTCCTTGGCGATGAGAGCCGAGAGGTAGGCGACGTTTTCCGTGTGGAACTGCTTTTCGATGGTCACGGCATCGATGGTTTCGGCCAGCGATGCGATGATCTGCTTCGACAGGAGTTCGCTCCGCTCTTCCTTTTTCATGACCTCAGCTGTCTTCTCAGCGACCTCTTTTGAGAGGGAGATTTTTTTCTGTTCCAGCTCGGCCTTTTTCGCCTCCAACTCGTTGTAATTCGGGGAGACAACGGTGAAGAGGGCCATCAGCATGCTCATGGCCGGCGTCACGTTCGAAAGGAGGACGTCCGGGCAGACCGTGGCCTGCAGGACAGGACCGACACCGGAAAAGAGGATGATCAGAAGCAGGATGATCTTCATATTCCGGGAGAAGACCTCCCTGTAGGTGAAAATCAGGATAGCGGAGGCGATGATGCAGAGGACAGGTTCTATGTAGATCAGCAGATAGAGCGGGCCGTGAGTATACTCCCCTCCGTCGAAGCGGCAGATAATCCCGGTGGGAATATTGACAAAGACAGCAATCCAGAAGCCGAGGAGAATGACCTTCGTGAGGGAGAGGAGCCTGGAATAGACAGGCCGGTCTTTGATGAAGGCCAGGATGTAGATGACCAGCATGGCGGACGTCGTGAGCAGGGCAAGGTAGTAGAGCGTATTTGCGAGGACTTCCGACCAGAGGGGAAAGCCGGAGAAGCTGATCATGACAGATGTCAGAAGATCCAGAAACGTCGTGATCATTTCCATGACGACGAGCCGGCGCAGGGCGTCGTTGACCGCGGACTTGTTGTAGTACTTTCTCCGCAGATAGAGGTAGAGAAAGAAGAGGAGGATCAGGGAGCCCGCCTCGTAGTTTGTATTATACAGATTCAGTCTCATTTGCGGTACCTTCCGTGTGGGGCAGTTCGTGCATGCGGTATTCCGTGTCTTCGTCTATGAGCTGCAGCATGCAGTCAGCGATTTCGGGATTGAACTGGGTTCCTTTTCCCTTCTCTACCTGCTCGCGGACAGCTTCCTGCGGCATAACGCCGCGGTAGGACCGGTAGGACGTCATGGCGTCGTAAGCGTCAGCGACAGCGATGATTTGGGCTTCGTAAGGGATTTCTCCGGCCGTCAGTCCGTCCGGGTAGCCGCGGCCGTCGGGCCGCTCGTGGTGCCAGCGGGCGCCGGTGGAAATTTCAGGAAGCAAAGTAATCTTCGAAAGAATCTTGTAGCCGATGACCGGGTGCTGCTTCATGGCCGCGTATTCCTCGTCCGTGAGCTTTCCAGGTTTATTGATAATTTTGTTGGAAACCCCGATCTTTCCGACGTCGTGGAGAAGGCCCATGATGTAGATTTCCTCCTTCTTTTCGTCGTCCATGCCCAGGCGGCCGGCCAGCATGCGTGAGTAGGAAGCGACGCGGGCCGAGTGGCCGGAGGTGTAGCGGTCCTTGGCATCGATGGCGCTTGTCATGGCGTAGGAGAGCTGCAGGGTCAGGTTGGAAAGCTGCTGCTCCGTCGAGCGCAGGGTCCGGGTGTCCTCCTCCACCTGCTGCTCGAGCTCATCTTTCAGACGGTCGAGGCCTTCAATCGTGGCAGAGAGTTCCTGATCGTCCGGGGTTTCCATCGTCAGCAGGACGAGGAAGACCATAATGGTGGCAAGATACATATTCGTGAGGTAGCCGGAATAGAACATAGCCTGCATGACAGGGTTGACCAGCGTAATGAGGCAGAAGAGCAGGAGCATAATCCTTTGGAAGCGGGTGTAGGAAGCCCGGTGCCGGAGGATGAAGATGACGGTTCCCACCATATAGAAAGCAGGCAGCAGGAGAATGACCGGGTAGAGAGGCCCACGGGTGTAAGAGGCATCGTCAGCGATCCGGAAAAGGATGCCGGTAGGAATATTGACGAGGAGCAGGGCGATATAGATCCAGTTAAGAAATCCGCTGATCTTCAGAAATACTGATTTCGGCGTGCCGGCCTTGTAGAAGTAGGAGGCGCAGTAATAGAGAAAGATATAGGAGAGGTGGACGGAAAAGAAGAAAAAGGCCGTGTTGAGGGCCAGCGCCAGCGCCTGCGGCCAGGAATAATTGATGGCCCAGGCGGCCAGGACGTCGGTTGCGTCGGCGAGCGTCATGACCATGACGAGACGGACGAAGTTCCGGTTCTGCTCCGTCTCCATCAAGTACTTCACTCGCATGTAGATGGCCATGAAGAATAATACAAAAAAGGAGAGTACTTCGAAATCGGCAATATACATAGAAATCCCTCCGTGGAAGCTTTTTCAGAAAACAATCCGTTTGAATTGTCGGTTTGCAAACAGTATAACACGGTTGAGCCCCTATTGACAGGTCTGTTACAATTAAAAATACGGGCAAAATGCAATAATAATTGTAGTAATTATTCAGAAGCCCAAGCTCGAATTTCTGCGTATTTCGCTGCCGGATATATTATTCTTTACAATATAGAAAGTTTGGTACATATGGCATTATTTTTGCATACCCTGTGGTCGGCCCTGCCGGACACCGTCGTCGATACCGTGAAACTCATTCCCTTCCTCTTTGTCACCTACCTCGTCATGGAGTGGCTGGAGGAGAAAGCGAAAGACCAGTCCATCCACCTGCTTGGACGTTTTTCCGCGGCGGGCCCTCTCGTAGGGGCCGCCGTCGGCGTCGTTCCCCAGTGCGGCTTTTCAGCTGCCGCGGCATCTCTCTATTCCGGCGGTCTCATTACGGCGGGCACTCTGATTGCCATCTTCCTATCGACGTCAGATGAAATGCTGCCCATTCTGCTTTCCGCCCAGGTGTCTGCTGCGACAATCGGGAAAATCCTTCTGGCCAAGTTTGCCCTCGGGGCGGCCTCGGGCTTTGCCATTGACGGCATCTACCGCCTGATTCGGAAACGCCGGGCTTTTATCCGCGGTTCGGCCGCTCTCGAAAATGAAGAAAACCGCATTCATGAACTCTGCGAAAACGACCACTGCGGCTGCGAGGACGAGGGACATTCGCCTGTCGTGTCGGCTCTGAAGCACACCGGAAAGATTACATTATTCATATTCATCATCACCTATATTGCCGCGGTGCTCGTGGAGTTTTTCGGCGAGCAGTCCGTCGCAGCCTTCCTGCAGTGGAACCCGGTGCTCGGCATTCTCGTTTCCGGCCTCATCGGCCTGATCCCGAACTGCGGCGCCTCCGTCCTCATCACGACGCTTTACCTGGATCAGCTGATTTCAGCAGGGCAGATGATGACGGGCCTCCTCGTCGGCGCCGGCGTCGGCCTTCTCGTCCTCTTCCGGACGAACCGCCGCCACATGGCTACGAATTTCAAGCTTCTCGCCCTGACCTATGCGGCGGGCGTCTTCTGGGGAGCGCTGATTGAGCTATTGGGAATGACTTTCTAAATCGGTAGACAAAAAGAGTCCGTTTCATGCAAACGGCATCCTTTTACTGGAAGACCGGGGCAGAAAAAAGGCTGTTTCATGCAAACGGCATCCTTTTACCGGAAGATCGGGGCAGAAAAAGGCTGTTTCTTGCAGACGGCTTCCCCTGAAACATATATGTGCAGATATAGAAAGGACAGCTGATGTCAGAAAATGAGAACCAGTCGGCAGCGCAGCCGCCGGCCGTGCAGGAGAAGGTCTCCCTCTGGAGCCTCTTCTGGATTTTTGCGAAGATCGGCGCTATGACCTTCGGCGGCGGATATGCCATGCTGCCGATCATCACGCGGGAGCTGTGTGAAAACAGGGACTGGCTGACAGAGGATGAGATCATGGACTACTTCGCCATCGGTCAGTGCACGCCGGGCGTCATTGCGGTCAATACGGCGACCTTCACGGGGCGGAAGATGCGGGGAATTGCCGGCGGCATTGTCGCTTCCCTCGGTATCGTCTTCCCTTCCATCGTGATCATCACTGCGATTGCTTCCCTGCTCAGGAATTTCGCCCATCTGCAGCCGGTGCAGGACGCTCTGGCCGGCATCCGGGTCTGCGTCTGCATCCTGATATTGAATGCCGTCATCAAGCTGTGGAAGTCTGCGGTGGTTGATATTCCTGCATTAATCATGTTCATCGTCATTTTCCTGGCGTCCGTTTTCTTCGACATCTCCCCCATCATCATGGTCGTTGCAGCCGGTGTCTGCGGGATTTTGCTGAAGGGACGGAAGCAGGAGCAGGCTGCCATTGAAGCGGCATCAGATGCAGTATATGAGGGGAAAACGGATGTACCTGTTGGGAAATCTGCAAACTCAGCTTCTGCCGAAGGTGCAGCCGCACAAAATTCGCCTGACGGAAAGGAGGCCCGCTGATGGAAGAATTAGCGCTCTACGCCCGCCTCTACTGGGAATTCTTCAAAACCGGCGTCTTTGCTATCGGCGGCGGCATGGCGACGGTTCCCTTCCTGCAGGACATTTCAAAGAAGACCGGCTGGTTTTCGGCGGCTGACCTTGCGAATATGATCGCGGTCTCGGAGTCTACGCCCGGCCCCATCGGGATTAATATGGCAACCTACGTCGGCTTCACGACAGGATCGACGCTGGCCGGATCGACGCCTTTCATTGACGCCCTGCTGGGAGTCATAGGGGCAATTATCGCAACGCTTGGCCTCATCACCGGTTCCGTTATTATTATTCTGATCATTGCAAAATTTTTGGAACAGTTCCGGGACAATCGCTACGTAAATGCCGCCATGTACGGTCTCAGGGCAGCGTCCGTCGCCCTGATTGCAGCAGCAGGCGTCTCCATCGTTTTGATCTCCATCTTCCGCATCCAGAATATTTCGGACTGGCGGAGCGCTGCCATCGACGTCCGCTGTTTCATCCTGGCCGCCGTCATTTTCGTGGCAACGCGCTATATCCCCAAGGTGAAGAAGTGGCACCCGATCATTTTCATATTGATATCCGCCGGAATCGGCATTATATTTCATATGGGAGCTTGAAAAGAAAGGACATACCCATGGCAGAAAAGAAAAATCCGCTTGTGACGATTACACTTGAGGACGGCCGCGTCATCAGGGCCGAGCTCTATCCGGAGATTGCGCCGAATACGGTGAACAACTTCATCAGCCTCATCAATCACAACTTTTACGACGGCGTCGGTTTCCACCGCATCATAGAGGGCTTCATGCTGCAGGGGGGAGACCCGGACGGAAACGGTACCGGCGGCCCCGGCTACTCCATCAAAGGGGAGTTTTCGAGCAACGGCTTCAAAAATGACCTGAAGCACACAGCCGGCGTTCTTTCGATGGCCCGCACTTTTGTTCCGGACTCCGCAGGCAGCC
Source organism: uncultured Lachnospiraceae bacterium (assembly GCA_900314085.1). GTDB lineage: Bacteria > Bacillota > Clostridia > Lachnospirales > Lachnospiraceae > RUG306. Next base: position 24,103 of record OMTX01000075.1, read on the forward strand.
AGTTCTTCATCATGCACAAGGACGCGCCACATCTCGACGGCGAGTACGCGGCTTTCGGCAAGGTCGTTGAGGGCATGGACGTCGTTGACGCCATTGCTTCCGTGGATACGGATTACAATGACCGGCCCCTCGAGCCCGTCGTCATGAAGACGGTGACGGTCGAAACCTTCGGTGTCGACTATCCTGAGCCGGAGACATGCTGAGAGGCAGAAGACATCGGACTTTTTCGTCCCTGCGAAAACAGGAATGAAAGAAGAGCGGCAGCCATTCTGCAGTGAGCGGCAGCAGGCAGCAATTCGGAGTAGGGTGTGAAGGACATGAAGCAGAGGGAAGTACAACATCCGGTGGAGAGGGAAAAGGTCTATATCGCCCTCATTCTGTCCATCGTGACCTTCCTTGTCCTTGCCCTTATCGTGACTTTTACGGGAAAGCAGAGGCTGCCGGTCATTGACAGTGCCGTGGAGGCAGATGGAGTGGCTCTGTCTTCCGATTCCGTCTATCACCTCGTCCCGGGGGAGCCTGTCACCTATGTGATCCGGTCCGTGCCGGAACCGGACGGCCCCAATCCTGTATTATTCTTTCATACAAACAATACTTTTTGGGATGTGAGCATAGACGGGCAGTCCATCGATTCCTTCTCCGAAAGTGACGTGAAGAAGGGCTGGACAGCCGGCCGCCGGTGGAACATGGTCTTCATTCCGCCGAATGCCGTCGGAAGCCCGGTGGAGATCACCTTCCGCGTGTCGGACTGCATGAAGCGGGCGGACCTGCCGGGCGAAATCTACTTTTCCGGCTATCGGAACATGATGGATATCTTCACGGGGATGTATGTCCCGGCTCTGATTGTCATTGCGGCTATTGGAATCCTGTCGATGCTCTATACGGTCATCTCAGAGACGGTACTGGCCCGCATGGGCGAAAACCACGTGCTTTCCGGCCTGGGTATGTCCGGTCTTACAATGGCCATCTGGATGTTGTGCCAGAACGACACGACCGGGTTCTTTTTTGGCTATTCCTACGGGCTGATCTCTGCGGACTATATGTCTTTCCTCAATATGCAGGGCTTTCTGCTGCAGGCCTTTGTCATGTATATGACGACCGGCTATGAAAAGCCCCTGGCCTTCCGCTGGTTTGAGGTTTTCATTCCCCTCCCCTATGTAGTGGGTTCCGTCATCATGTACAATCTTGACGTTCATCGCATCGTGCCCTATGAAACATCTGTCCTTGTGTCGACGGTTTCCCTGGCCGCCATGATGGCCTTCATGCTGGCGGTCTGCCTGTATTTCCTCTTCAGCCGCAGGAATCGCTTCGGTCTGCTGGAGGTCGCGCTATACTACGGGATGGCGCTTCTGATGATGGGAGCCATTGTCGATCAGGTTCAGGACCGCTTCTTCGGTACCATCGATCATTCAGGCTATACCCGGATGGCTCTTCTCATTTTCCTGGTGGTCGTCGGATCCTATGAGATCTATTCCTTCTTCATGTACTGGAAGGAGTCCCAGGAGGCACGGGTTGAGAGCAAGCTGGCCTATGTGGACGGCCTGACAGGCATTGCAAACCGGATGGCCTTCAATGACGCCTTTAGCCGCCTGCAGGCGAGCCCCCAGGGAGCCGGCGCTATCAGCCTGGATGTGAACCAGCTCAAGGGAACGAACGACAGCTACGGCCACCTCGAGGGCGACAAGCTGATCAGGATTGCAGCCTCTTCCATTAAGGAGGCTTTTGAAGCTATAGGTACCGCCTACCGCTACGGGGGCGACGAGTTTTTCGTCCTCATCCCGAACTACAACAAGCTGACCGTTGACCGGGCCTGCGGTAAGCTCGATGCCATCGAGCGCCGCGTCAACGCTGACGGGGTCCTGCAGGGCGGGATTTCCATAGCCTATGGTGTGGCAAAGTATGACGCTGCTCTGGACAAAAATTTTGAGGATACCATGAAGCGGGCCGATGACGCGATGTATGAGAAGAAACGCGTTCAGGAAGGGTTAGAATAATATAAAGCTCAACGTGTAGAAAAGAGAGCTAGCACGCATTGCGTGCCAGCTCTCTTTTATTTCAACAGTTCTGCAATATCGTTGTTTTCTATGATTGTCGGCGGATTCTTCTTCAGGAAGGCCCGGGCAGCAGGGGAGAGCGTCTCTTCTGTCTGTGCCCTTTTCAGGCGTCCTTTCAGCTCTTTTGCTGTCAGCTTCCAGGGGTTGAGGATTGCTGCGTGAACCCCGCATTCTGCAGCGACGCCGGCGTCACACGTGAAGTCGTCGCCGGTCATCAGAAAGTCGTCAGGATTGAGCGAGTGCTCCGTCATCAGCTTCATCAGGAAGGCAGGCTCAGGTTTCCGCATTCCTGCGTCGGAAGAAATGTAGATGCCGTCGAAGAGGGGCAAAAGACCGGTGAGCTCCAGCTCGCTCTGGGTGAATGTCCGCTGGGCATTGCTCAGGAGAAAGACCTTTGAACCGCGTTCCTTCAATCCTTTCAGGGTGGGGATGACGTGGGGAAAGGGCTTCATATGGCTCCGTGAGAGGGTCCGGAATGTGATTGCCATGTTTTCCGCAAAGGCAGCTGTGTCAATGGTTTTGACTGTACCGCTATCGTCCGGCACGAAGATTTTGTGCTTCTTCGGGGCTTCTGTGAGGAGGCGGACAAAGACGTTTTCCAGCCTGATCTCAGGATTTTTCACGCCGGTCTTTGCGGCAAGAGCAGCCTCTTCTTCGGCTACCATTTCCTTGTATGCTGCCTTCAACTCTTCTCCTGTGTAGTCGGCGCCATAGGCACTGTAGAGGGCGGCAATCCGCTTCCAGAGAGCAGGCGACTCTTCATCCGTGCGGATGGAGATCAGGGTGTTGTAGAGGTCGAAGATGTAATTCTTGTATATTTTCATGATTTTTCAGATGCCGTTTGCGGGAATCTTCTCTTTATTGCCCTGTGAGAATCCTGAGGGGGATGCCGTTTGCAGGGATCCTTTGGGAATTGCCTTCATACCCTGTGGTCGTGCTTCGATTCCAGCTGAATAGTGGTGAAGGCAACAATGAACATGGCGATGACGAATATCAGGAAGACGACCTGGGATTTTTCCGTTCCGATCATGGCGCAGGAGTCATAGACACCATGGCAGAAGACGGCGCTGACGTAGGCGAGAATGTTGTAGAAGACGCAGAGACTGTGCTCCTGCCTGTCTGCAGCGGCTTTCGCCTTGCCGTAGAAGAGTCCCATGAAAATGGCAAATGACATATGCCCCGGGATGGCGAGGACAGCTCTCGTCGGCGCCACGGTCAGGCCATAGTTGAAGACGTAGCCGACGTTTTCGAAGGCAGCAAAGCCGAGGGAGACGGATACTGCATAGACGATGCCGTCAAAGCTGTAGTTGAAATTCCAATCCCGCCACGTGCGCTTTCCGAGGAAGAAGAACTTCGTCCCCTCTTCGATGACAGCGACGCCCAGAAAGGCGAAGAAGATCGTGTAGTAGGGATTGTCCGGCCGGATGAAGACCGGAAGCAGTTTTTCCGCCAGTGTTTCCAGAACGATGGAAATGAGGGCGGCGAGGATGCCGAACCCGATCAGGGACATGATGAGCCCGACCGGTTCCGGTTCGACCTTGTCTTTCCTGTATACCATCACAAGCAGGACGATGGCCGGCACAATCGCTGCCAGGATGTAGATCATCAGGTATGTGTCGAGAAGTCCGAAAAAAAGCATAATTTATTCCTCCCTCAAACTTGCTTTCTAGTGAGAGCAGGGGGCTGAGACCGAATATGCTGCCGGCAACCTGCGCGGCATCGAAATGCTTATGACAGCCCGGCAGCATTCTGAGGGCGAAGCCCCCTGCGACCTTTAATAGTCTTTCCAGGATCGTACTTCGAGTATCAGAAATTTCAGGTACAGGGACTCGTCGGCTGCCCACAGAAACGGATGGTCCGGCGCCTGGGTACGGAATTCAATCTGGCGGATCCGGCGGCCGGCGGCGTGGGCGGCTTCCTTCAGAGTCTTTGTGAAAAGCCCGGGGTTCATGAAGTGGGAGCAGGAGCAGGTGGCGAGAATGCCGCCGTCTTTCACTAGCTTCATTCCTTCCGTGTTCAGGTGGCGGTAGCCTTTGACTGCGGCCTTGATGGCATCCCTGCTCTTCGTGAAAGCAGGCGGATCGAGGATGACGAGGTCGTAGGACTTGCCTTCCGCCTGCAGAGCGGTGAGATAGTCCATGACATCCGCCTCCACATAGTCGATGCGGTCTGCGACGCCGTTCAAGGCGGCATTTCTCCGCGCCTGAGCCAGGGCCTTTTCCGATATGTCCACGGAAGTGACATGGGCTGCCCCGCCGAGCGCGGCATTGAGCCCGAAAGAGCCTGTATGGGTGAAGCAGTCGAGAACCTCAGCTCCTTTTGCAAGGCGGGCAACGGCTGCCCGGTTCAGCTTCTGATCCAGGAAAAAGCCGGTTTTCTGTCCCTCTGCGACGTCGACCAGATATTTGACCCCGTTCTCCGTGATGGGAACCTGGGTGTCGAAGGGCTCGCCAATGAAGCCGGTATGGGGTTCCATGCCTTCTTTTTTCACAACAGGGGCGTCAGACCGCTCGTAAATGCCGCGGATGAAAATGCCGTCTTCCTTCAGCACGGTCAGGAGCTTTAAGAGGATGACGGGCAGCAGGCGCTTGATGCCCAGGGCATCTGCCTCCACTACCAGAACGTCTTCGTATTTGTCAACGACAAGCCCCGGCAGGCGGTCCGCCTCGGAAAAGATGAGACGGCAGGAAGAAATGTCCGGCATGACGCGCTTCCTGTAATTCCAGGCATCCCGCACGCGGCCCTCGAAGAAGGCCTCGTCAATTGTGGTTTCGCGGTCGCGTGTCAGCATGCGGATCCGGATCCGCGAGTGGCGGTTGATGAAGCCCTGCCCCATGGGGAAGCCATCGAAGTCTTCGACGGAGATGATATCCCCGTCTTCAAATTCGCCGTTCACTGTCTCGATTTCATTGTCATATATCCATGCGCCGCCGGCCTTCAGATACCGGCCGCCGCCCTTTTTCAGGATAGCGGTGGCGGAAGCAATGCTGATTGCTGCCATAAAAAATTCCCCCAAATTTGAAGTTTAGATGTCTTAAAAGAATACCACATTGGGCGCGATTATTGAACTTGCGATTGATGGAAAATGGAAAACCGGGGATAAATGTAAAAATCAGGCAGATGTTTCCAAACACAGACCGGGGGCCGGCGGATGAAAATCCGCCGGC
>OMTX01000089.1 GCA_900314085.1 uncultured Lachnospiraceae bacterium
GACAGTCCTGCCGCCTCTCGCCTATCGGCTCGAAGCGTCAACGACAGTCCCCTTAACCATTTTTCCTCATGGCTTCCTTCGCCGCCTTTGTCATCGCGACCACGAAGTTCCGCTCGGCCGGGGTGCAGTCGGAGAGCACGTCCTCCATCTCCTGGTCGTACTTCGAATTCAGGGCGTCGAGGGAGCCGTAGAGGAGCTCGTCCGTCGTCGCACCCAGGGCGTTGGCGAGGGCGACGAGCAGGGCCAGAGACAGCTGCCGCTTCCCGGTCTCGATCATGGACATATATTGGTAGGAAATGCCAAGGGCGTCGGCGAGCTCCGTCTGCCGGATGCCCCTCTCCTTCCGGATTTTCTTCACTCTCGCGCCCAGAGCGGTATAGTCGATGGTGTTGTCGGTCATGGTTTCTCCTTTGGCGGGAACCGCTGATGTGGGGACTGTCGTCGGCGGGCGCCGCAGGCGGCCGACAGGACTGTCCCACATCACTACTGCACTGAAAGGGGACAGTCCTGCCGCCTCTCGCCTATCGGCTCGAAGCGTCAACGACAGTCCCCTTAGCCGCAATCCCCTTGTTTTACTTTTTTGCAAAATTCACGTTTTAGTATACCCCCCCCCAGAGAATTTCAAGCGTTTTCTGAAAATTTTTGGTTGACTTGCGATTCAACTATATGATTTATTGCAAAAAAATCCCCTCTCCTGCGAAGGGAGAGGGGGAAAAATTAATTTGCCGATTTTTTCTTCAACCGGTCCACTGCAGACTTGCTGATTCCAGTCAACACAACAATCTGCCGAAGAGAAGCCCCGGCTGCGATGGCCGCCGCTATAGCTGTGATTTTTTCCTGTTCATGCATATTCGCAATTTCAGCGGGATCACTGCACCCGGCAGCCAGACAGAGAATCGCTGCGAGGGACGACGGGGACTGTGCCACGCGTCCCGACCGCAGGGAGGGACACATGGTGCTGTCCCCTGGCGTACCGACCGCTTCTGCCCACTCCTCGGGACAGGGGGACAGCACCAATGTCCCTTGCGCTCCGCGCTGCGGGACATCGGCACAGTCCCCTGTTGTCCCTCTTCCCAGCCAGCAATAGTCTGCCGCATTTTTCACTATTCCTGCCTTGACAGGATTGTCCATGATATATTCCATACAGCAGGCAAAGTATTGGTCATCTTCGACCGGAGAAGAATAAAAACGGTTCTGGAAAAGGTGACCTACTGACTCATACTTATGTTGGAAGTATGCACAATACCTGGAGCATATCCGATTCATTATATTACTGACCGGGTATTCACTTTCCTGAATCAGCAAATGAAAATGGTTATCCATCAGACAGTAGGCAAAAATTTTCATCTCCGTCATATTCTGTACGGTCGCTAATATTCCAACAAACGCTGCAAAATCTTCAGCATCCTCAAATATCGTTCTGCGATCTATTCCACGCATCACGACATGATATATGCCGGTTGATGATTTTTGTCGGGCTCTTCTGGGCATCGCAAAATCCTCCTTATGTCGGAGTATATTCCTGCTTCGTTTGTTTTGCAATATTATTGTAACGTTTTTAATTTATTTTTAATTTTTTCCCTGTGCAAAATGACATTCTACGGCAGATCTATGGTATAATTTCTTCACTATGGAAAAAGAATGGCTCACCCACAAACTCAAACACAACAGCCTCCGTGCCCTCTCCCTCGTGAAGTGGCTCGCTTTCGCGATTCTGATGGGGCTCCTGTGCGGCCTTGTCGGCGCCGTGTTCTACCGGGGCGTCGCGCTGGCGACGTCTGCCCGCTTCGCCCACCCGTATCTCCTCTTCCTCCTGCCCGTCGGCGGCTGCGAAATCGTCTGGCTCTACCGGCGGATGGGCTTCCAGAAGGCGATCGGAACGAACCTCGTGCTCGACGCCATCCATTCGGGCGACGTCATCCCTCTCAGATTATCATTACTAATATTTCTTTCCACGATTTTCTCCCACCTTTCCGGCGCCTCGGTCGGCCGGGAGGGGGCGGCCCTGCAGATCGGGGGCTCCCTGGGGCAGAATGTCGGGAAGCTTTTCCGCTTCGATGACAACGACCGGAACACGATCACGATGTGCGGCATGTCCGCGGTCTTTTCCGCCCTCTTCGGAACGCCGATTGCGGCGTCGTTTTTCTCCATGGAAGTGGTGTCCGTCGGCATCATGCACTATGCGGCATTAGTCCCCTGCGTGCTTTCGTCCGTCATTGCCCGCGCCGTCGCGCAGAGGCTCGGCGCCCCGGCCCCCTTCTACGATATCGCCTCGGAGATTCCGGCGGCGACGATCCTCACGGTCACAAAGGCGGCCCTTCTTGCGGCCGTCGCCGGCCTTGTCTCCATCCTCTTCGTGGTCTCCCTCCATGCCGCATCCGCCATGGAAAAGAAATTTTTCTCGAGCCGCTACGCCCAGGCCCTGATTGGCGGCCTCGTACTGCTGCTTCTCACTTTTCTGACGGGCTTCACGGACCAGCGCTACAACGGGGCCGGCGTGCAGGTCATCGCCGCGGCCATGGAAGGAAACGTCCACGGCTACGACTTCCTCCTGAAGATCCTCTTCACGGCAATCTCCATCGCCTGCGCTTACAAGGGCGGCGAGATCGTGCCCTCCTTCTATATCGGGGCGACCTTCGGCGCAGCCTTTGCAACTCTTCTCGGCCTCTCTCCCGCCCTCGGCGCGGCGGTCGGCATCGGGGCCCTTTTCTGCGGCGTCACGAACTGCCCTGTCACGGCATTACTTATCTGCTTCGAGCTCTTCGGCATGCAGGGCTGGACCTATTACCTCGTCGGCGTCGCCATCGCCTACGTCGTGTCCGGCTACTTCGGCGTCTACTCGTCCCAGACCATCGTCTACTCGAAGTTCCACTCGAACTACATCAACAAGTCGACACATATGTGATAATTTCTTGACTTTTTCCAAATTCCTGATATTATGCAGTTATGGTGTGTCCTACCATTAAGTGGAACTTGTGAAAAAGGGTGGAACCGCCTCCGGTGACTCCACCATTTGGCTATGTCAGTCGACATGGCCATTTTTCTTTTCTCATTTCAGTGATTTCTATGAGGCAGATCTATGAATCAGAGGAAGTTCTATCTCTTTCGGATCGACATGAAATATGTGCGAGATTTGCACAACGTCGATTCCCGTGTTATCTCCGTATCCCCACAGCTTCATAAAGAAAAAAGAGTTTTTCTTGGCATAGTTGTGTTATGTAATTCACGAGAATATATTATTCCTCTATCTCACCCAAAAGAAAAGCATCAGAAAATGAAGCCCAAAGCCGACTTTGACAAAATTGTCAATAAAAACGGCAAACTCTTGGGCGTCCTCAATTACAATCTGATGATTCCAGTCAATAATACTCAAATTCAAAAATTTAACTTTAATATCCACCCATCAGACTCTCCGGAAATGGTTCACTACAAGAATCTGTGCCGGGAAGAATTGCTATGGTGTAGAAAAAATCATGAAATGATCATGAACAAGGCAAATGTTCTCTATGAACTGTGCACATCAGATTCAAATTACAAAGGAAAAAGCCGCTGCCTCGATTTCAAAAAATTGGAACAGGTCTGTGACCAGTACAATGAGAAACAATAAAAATCCCCCGCACGCTCTGCGTGCAGGGGATTCTCTATGCGGTGCCTGGCTCCATTTGGCACGATTTGGAAAGTGTCATATATGCTTTACAAATCGTGCCGGTATACAGGAATCTTCGCCTGTGTCAGTTTCACGCCTTCTCAGCGATTGCTGCCTGCGCTGCTGCGAGGCGGGCAACAGGTACGCGGAAAGGTGAGCAGGAAACGTAGTCGAGGCCGATCTTGTGGCAGAACTCAACGGACGAAGGATCGCCGCCGTGCTCGCCGCAGATTCCGCAGTGGAGGGTAGGACGGGTCTTCTTGCCCTTTTCGATAGCCATCTGCATCAGCTGGCCGACGCCTTCCTGATCCAGCTTTGCGAAGGGATCGGACTCGAAAATCTTGTTGTCATAATAAGAGCCGAGGAACTTGCCGGCATCGTCACGGGAGAAGCCGAAGGTCATCTGCGTGAGGTCGTTGGTACCGAAGCAGAAGAACTCAGCCTGCTCAGCGATCTTGTCAGCGGTCAGAGCGGCACGGGGGATCTCGATCATGGTGCCGACTTCGTACTTCATATTGGAGCCTGCTGCCTTGATCTCCTCGTCAGCGGTTGCCTTTACGACATCCTCTACGAACTTCAGCTCCTTGACGTCAGCGGAAAGCGGGATCATGATCTCGGGAACCATGTTCCAGTCCTTGTGAGCCTTCTGAACCTTGATGGCTGCGCGGATGACAGCGCGTGTCTGCATCTTTGCGATCTCAGGGTAGGTTACCGCAAGACGAAGTCCGCGGTGCCCCATCATGGGGTTCGTTTCCTTCAGGCTGTCGCAGATGTCCTTGATCTCAGCGGCAGACTTGCCGGAAACCTTTGCGACATCGGCGATTTCGTCGTCGGTCTTCGGGATGAACTCGTGAAGAGGCGGATCCAGGAAACGGATGGTGACGGGATCGCCTT
>OMTX01000090.1 GCA_900314085.1 uncultured Lachnospiraceae bacterium
GCTGCTCAGCGTGACGGCCGTCGCAGCCTGTACGGATGTGAACCTCGATTGTCTCGTCGAACTTGGCCTTGGCGTTCTGCTTAACAATCTTCATTGCCTCGTCAACGTCGTAAAGCTGGCTCTTGTTGAAAGCCTTCAGTGACTCGGCGTATTTCTTTCCTGCCATAAAAAACCTCCTTGTGGTCCTAACGGGAACAAGTCCCTCCCACTCAGTCTACTACTTCAACACCCATGGAACGGCATGTTCCTGCGATCATGGACATGGCTGCTTCGACGGATGCGGCGTTCAGGTCCTTCATCTTGAACTCGGCAATTTCGCGAACCTGATCCTTCGTGATCTTCGCTACTTTCGTCTTGTTCGGGGTACCGGAAGCCTTGTCAATCTTGCAGGCCTTCTTGATCATGACTGCTGCGGGAGGGGTCTTCGTGATGAAAGTGAAAGACCGGTCCGCATATACCGTGATGACGGTAGGGATGATTGTGTCGCCCATCTGAGCGGTCTTTGCGTTGAACTGCTTCGTGAATTCAACGATATTGACACCGTGCTGGCCGAGTGCGGGGCCAACGGGGGGTGCCGGGGTTGCCTTGCCGGCCGGAATCTGCAGCTTGATGTAGCCTTCGATCTTCTTAGCCATTTTTGTAGTTCCTCCTAAAATAGAAAAGCAATGGGCTTTATATTATTCATGAATAATAAACAGGCCCACGTTTGCGGTTCATACGCCGGGCTTTCCGGCTCCCGCATCATATAAACCCGCGCGGACGCGGGGATATGATCAAGTATCAGTGTGCTTTCCGCACATCGGCAAACGAGATCTCCACAGGGGTTTCCCGCCCGAAGAGCTCGACGTTGATAGTCACCGTCTGCTTCGACATATTCATGGACTGGATGACGCCGGTCGTATCCTTCCAGATACCGCCGATGACCGTCACGAGATCGCCCTCGCCGAAGTCCACCTGAATTTCAGTGGCTTCGGAAGAGTCCTTCTCAGCCATGCCCCACCGCCGCATATCCGCTTCGGAAAGAGGAACGGGCTTCGATCCCGGGCCGACGAATCCGGTCACGCCGCCGGTATTCCGGACAACGTACCATGTGTCGTCGTTCATGATCATCTTGATCAGCACATAGCCGGGGAAAATCTTTTTCGAAACGGTGCGTTTCTTGCCGTTCTTCACCTCGACAACGTCCTGCATGGGAACGGAAACCTCCAGGATCTGATCCTCGAGGTGCCGGTTTGCCGTCGTCTTCTCGATGTCCGCCTTGACCTTGTTTTCATAGCCCGAATAGGTGTGGGCTACATACCACTGCGGTTCAGCTGCCATAGATTTCAGCCTCCCAGTTTGATCAGCCAGTCAACGCCATACTGAATGAGCATATCGAAGATGGCAATCAGAAGGGCCATAATGACAGAGACGATCACGGTCGCCGTCGTCTGCTTGGCAATATCCTTTCCGCCCAGCCAGACAATCTTCCCGAATTCGCTCTTCAGGCCTTCCCAACGTTCAGCCATCGTCACTTTTTCTTTTGAATCCGACATATCGGCTCCTTATTACTTCGTTTCCTTGTGCAGCGTGTGGCGTCTGCAGAAGGGGCAGTACTTCTTCGTCTCCATCCGCTCGGGATGTTCCTTCTTCTCTTTTGTAAGATTATAATTTCTGTGCTTGCATTCCGTGCACTCAAGAGTAATCTTCGTACGCATGACCTTTTCTCACCTCGCTGGTATCTTCTAAAAATAATATATATCTCAATTCTGCGCAGAAAAAATTGCGCAAAAAAAAGAGCCCTTTTTCAAGCAGGCTAGAGTAGAATAGCACGCGCTTCCCCTTCTGTCAAGGAAAACTTCCGCTTTTCAAAGCACTTTTCGTGCAGTATTTAAAGCGCCGGCCGGAAGCCCTCAGCCTGCCTTCCGGCCGGAAAATGTATCTTGTACTAAATCTGGTACAATTCTTTCCTCTACTGTACGCACCTCGTAGATGCAATTTTCTGCCCGGCGTGCTATATTATATATGAGTTAATGGGATAATTCTACTCTGTTTTATCCCGCGATACTCACCTGCCCCGCAGCGGATAGGGAAATCCGTTTCAGGGATTGAACAGATCAGGTACAAAAGTCCATGACCCCTGTGCCGGGATGGCATGCTTTTCACGGAAGAAAGGAGGGGAGCCGCATGGCAAAGATTGACAACGCCTATCAGTATTTTCTGGCCACATACGGGAAAAGCCTTGGCGCGAACCGCTACGACAGCCACAAGTCGTCGGATCTGAAAAAGGTCTATAGCCGGATTGTCAAGACGAATCGCGACGCCCCTCTGTACAAGATCAATTTCGACGGGGACGTCAAAAACTTCGCCATTGACCTGAAGGAACAGTCCCGGGCCGCCCAGAACGTCGTTTCTTCCCTTTCCTCCGATGACGGAAATATCGAATCCGTCTTTTACAAAAAGATTGCCACCTCTTCCAATGAAGACGCTGTCCAGATCCGCTATATCGGCGACGACGATGTGGACGGGACGACATCCTTCACGGTCGGGGTGAAAAAACTGGCCCAGCCCCAGGTCAACACAGGCTCCTACCTGGCAGCCGGCGGCCACGACTTCGAAGAAGGCTCCTACTCTTTCGACCTCGACACGAATTCCAAGTCCTACGAGTTCCAGTTCAATGTCAACTACGGGGACACGAACAGCGCCGTCCAGTCAAAGATAGCCCGCCTCGTGAATACGTCAAACGTCGGGCTGACGGCATCCGTCATCCGAAACCGTCAGAACCAGACCGCCCTTCAGCTGGTCTCCAAGGCCACCGGCCTCTCGGAAAACGAGCAGAGCCTCTTCCGCATCCAATCCGGCAGCGCCTGGAACGAGCTGAACACATTAGGGATAGCAAAGATTTCCTCCCCGGCATCGAACTCCTCCTTCACCTTGAACGGAACGGAACACCAGTCGATGTCGAATACCTTCACCATCAACCGCGACTTCGAGATTACCCTGGCCGGGACGACGCCTGAGGACGAGCCTGCCCGCATCGGGTTCAAGCCCAATACGGAAGCCATTGCAGACTCCGTCGAAGAGCTTCTGCAGAGCTACAACGGCTTCATCGCTGTCGGGCAGAAGTACTCGGGGTCCCATTCGAATACCCAGCTTCTGAACGAAGTTTCCGGCATCCAGCGGAACCGGGCGGATGACCTATTCGGCATCGGGATCCGGACAAACGAAGACGGCACCCTCTTCCTCGACCGGGATGTCCTGACACAAAGCGTCCAGGGGCCGGATGCCAAGAAGACCTTCAAGATCCTGAACCGCTTCAGAGACGAGCTTTCGAGGGAGGCCAACAAGACCTCCGTCGATCCGCTGAACTATGTGGACAAAATTACAGTGGAGTACAAGAACCCTGCGAATACTTTTGTTTCCCCCTACGCATCGAGCATCTATAGCGGCCTGCTTCTGGATCTGTCTCTGTGATAAGCTGCAAAAAAACGCCCTGCGGCACCGGCC
>OMTX01000152.1 GCA_900314085.1 uncultured Lachnospiraceae bacterium
AAGGTCTTTAACGAGATGCAGGGGTTCTGCGGTGCCATTCCGTATCTTGCGGATTTGGAGCGAAAGCTCACCGAAGATGGACGGTATGAAGAATTTAAGCAGAAGTTTGAAGAGGCATATGGCAGCTCGTGGGTAGAGTCCCGCAACGATTTTGATTTCGTGCAGGACGATATTGTAGAAGTGCTCGCGGACATGAATTACATGAGCGAGGAGGCGGGACGCAATTGGTGTGAAAAGGTAATTCAGCCGTATCGGATTTCGATTGAAGAATTTGCAGATCGCGTCAAGACCTACATCAATCGCAAGGGAAATAATCATCATGTTGCCTTCCTTGTCGACGAAGTAGGACAGTATATTGGCGATGACCGGAACCTCATGTTGAACCTGCAGACAGTGACAGAGGATCTTGGAACTGCATGCAATGGCAAAGCATGGGTTATTGTGACTTCTCAGCAGGATATTGATTCGGTTATCAAGGTCAAAGGTAACGACTTCTCCAAGATTCAGGGACGATTTGACACCAGACTTTCTCTTTCCTCTGCTAACGTGGATGCCGTGATCAAGAAGAGAATTCTGGAGAAGACACCGACGGCAGCACAGATGCTCCGCCTACTTTATGGCCAAAAGGAAACGACGATCAAGAACAAGATTGTGTTTACGGATTCTGTGGAACGTAAACTGTATGCAGGACCGGAAGATTTCTCGGAGGTTTATCCTTTCATTCCGTATCAATTCAATCTTCTTGCATCTGTTCTGACGGCTATTCGTACACATGGCGCTTCTGGGAAGCATCTCTCTGAAGGAGAACGTTCCATGCTTGCTATGTTCAAGGAATCTGCTGTTGCCTATATGCATGAGAGCGAAGGCACTCTTATTCCGTTTTATGCGTTCTATCGGCCTATGGAGAACTTCCTCGATCACAGTCATCGAGGTGTGATCATCAAAGCATATGAGAATGACTATATCAACCCTGAGCATAAAAACGGTGATGTCTTTGCTATCGATGTGCTGAAGACATTATTCTTGATCAAGTATGTTCAGGATATTACAGCGAACCTTGATAACATCACGACGCTCATGATGTCCAACGTCGATGATGACCGGATCACGCTGAAGGGCAAGGTTGAAGATGCACTGAAAGTTTTGATGCGTCAGATGCTGGTTCAGAAGAATGGGGAGTCCTATGTCTTCCTGACGGATGAAGAGCAGGAAATCAACCGTGAGATCGAGAGCGAAGACGTTGACAATGCAGATGTTATCAACAAGGTTTCTGAGCTGATCTTTGAGGATATCTATACGGATAAGAAGTACCGGTATCCGAAGTTCAATGGTCGGTATACCTTTGGTTTCAATCAAAGCGTGGATGATCGACCATATAAATCGAATCAGACTAACGATATCGGTGTCAGAATCCTGACTCCGGCATCGGAAATTACGGATGAAATAACCATGCGTATGATGTCTGGTCAGGGAAAAGAGGTTCTTGTTGTCCTTCCTAATGATCGTTCTTTCATGGATGAGGTACAGACGTATCTGAAGATTGAGAAATTCCTTCGCCGTAACACCACTTCTTCGATGATGCAGTATGAGAGCATCAAGGAAGCAAAGCGCCTTGAAATGCGAGAACGGTTTGCCAATGCGAAGCTGTTCCTGACAGAGAATCTGAAAGAAGCAGAGATCTATGTCAATGGAGATCGGGCAGATATCAAATCAAAGGACGTTACATCGAGAATCAATGAAGGACTGCAGCGTCTGGTGGAGACGGTTTACAACAAACTGGCCTATATCGATGCGCCACTTGGTGACAGTGACATTCCGAAACTCTTTGCCAGCAGTAACCAGTTCTCACTGAAGATTGATGATGCGCAGGAAGCCAATCATCTGGCGTCACAAGATATTCTTGCTTACATAGACAACAATACGCAGATGCATATGAAGACTTCCATGAAGTCCGTCAAGGACCGTTTCATGAAAGCTCCGTATGGCTTTATCGAGGAAGACGTGGATTATCTGGTGGCACGTTTGTTTAAGCGCGGTGATATTGCATTTACCGTGAATGGAGCAGCCGTCAGCCTTCTTAACAAGTCAAAGGAAGAGATCATCAATTACATTACGAAGAAGCAGTTCGTGGAAAAACTGATGATTGAGCGTAAAACGCACCGTACGGAGCGTGAGATCAAAGCTTGCAAAAATCTGCTGAAGGAACTGTTTTCACTGACACCAACCAATGACGATGAAGATGCGATGATGCAGCTGTTTGTAAGGGCCTCACAGTCAACCTTAACGGATCTAAAAGAGCTGTCTGTCCGGTATGAGAATGCACCTTATCCGGGGAAGGAAACGGTTTCTTCCGGAACCAAGCTGCTTACTTCTATTACTAATGCGGAATCTACGGAGGAATTCTATAAGCTTCTGACAAACTGGCAGGACTCGCTTCTGGACTTTGCAGAGGATTATGAGCCGATTCGCGAATTCTTTAAGGGGGAGCAGAAACAGATCTTCGATGAAGCATTGAGACTGATGAAGATCTATGACGACAGTAAGACCTACATTGTCAATGAAGAGCTTGAAAATACGGTTTCAAAGATCCGGGATATACTGCGTGAAAAGCAGCCGTATCGGGATATTCCAAAGCTTCCGGAACTGCTGGATCATTTCAGAACAATCTATGGCGGAATTCTTGATGAGCAGGAGAAACCGGTCAAGAGCGCCATTAACGATTCCTACCAGCGCGTAATGGATGTGCTTGATACCAAGTCATATGTGGCCGAGAAGAAAGAAGCATATGGAGTTCAGTTCAAGGAATTATTCGATGGTGTAGAGCATTGCAACAACGTATCTGTTCTCCGCAGTTATGCCGATCGGGCCGATGCTTTAAAGATCCGACTCCTAAATGAGATGGATGCGAAGGACAAACAGATCGCAGAGAAGGAAGCAGAAGAAGAAAAAAGAAAAGCGGAAGAAGATGCAAAAAAGAACGGACAACAGGTGACACCCGTTGTCGTAACACCGCATATTAAAACGACGAAGAACGTTCCGATCAAGTCGGTTACGGGAACCTCTTACTGGCGTCTGGAATCACAGGAAGATATTGACAAATATATCAATGCACTCAAGAAGAAACTGACGGCAGAACTGAAAGACGATACGATCATTAATATTGAGTTTTAGAGTCGAAAATATGATAAGTAATGCAGAAACAATCATATATACTTTTTTGTTTTTAGTTCCAGGTTATGTGATTTCCGAAATCATATCAAGTTTCTTACCTGAAAAAGAATTTGATACTCTCAGAAAGACATTACAATGCCTCATGTACAGCGTGATCAATATTAGTTTGTGGTATTGGCTATTCAGATCGATCGCTAATCACTTATCGTCGGATACTTCAGTTTTCTGGCTTGTAATGGTCTTGGCATACATTGTAACGAGCATTGTAACGGGTGTCTGCTTGGGAATTGTTAGGCTGAAAAATATACCTAGACGGTTGCTTAGCATATTTAAAGTTAATGTCCAACATCCCGCGCCTACAGCTTGGGATTATAGATTCAGTAAAGATGAATGCTATTGGGCTGAAGTAATTCTTAATAACGGAGATACGATCAAAGGCTATTTCGGAAGTGACTCATTGGCTTCTTCGCAAGAGAATTATCATGATCTATATCTTGAAAAACTTTATGTGATGGGAAGTGAAACTTGGAATTTAGTAGATCGTACAGCAGGAGTATGGATTAATCCATCTGAAATAAGGTATATCAAGTTTTATAAAACAGAGGAAAAATGAATGGAATATTCAGATAAGAATCAAGATCTTAATAGAAGAGGTTACCAACCTTCTGGAAAGCCCAATGTGGGCAAGCCAGGCAATGGATATCAACCATCATCGGAACATAAAGATCCAGGGAAGCCGCCGAAAACATCATCTGGTAAAGACGGCTGATTAAGGAAAAGAAGAGAAAACCATGAATAAGTCTGAGATTAAAACCTTTGCTATTTGGGCAAGAAATAAATTGATTGCAGACAGTGTCTATAAGGCGAGTCTGCTTGGTATTACAGAAAATGGAATACAGAATCCGCTTCCGCAGTCTACGTCAGATGCACAGCTCTTTGATATTGGCATGAAGGAACCCTATGCCATTACCGGGCAAGAAATCGATCAGAGAAGGAAGCTTGTCGCAGCAATCAAGAATAAACAGCGTGATCTGAAATATAAGGATGCTTTCCAGAATGTAATGGAAGAGGCTGCCTATACCTGGTTTAACCGTCTTATTGCGATCCGGTTCATGGAAGTCAATGATTACATGCCGTCCCACATCAGAGTACTGTCTTCTGAAAATCCGGGAAAGACAGAACCGGATCTTGTGACGACACCATTTGATTCTGATCTTCAATTTAAAGATGAAGAGAAGCAGCAGATCATCGATCTTAAAAATGAAAACAAGACCGATGATGTTTTCCGCATGCTGTTTATCAAGCAGTGCAATGCTTTGAATGAGTCGCTTCCGATGCTCTTTGAAAAGATCTCTGACTACACGGAGCTTCTTCTCAATATCTCCATTACTGATCGCGACGGCGTTGTCTGGCATTTGGTGCACGATATTCCGGAAAATAACTTTGATGTGAATGCTGTAGATGAAGATGGTAAGCCGATGGGGCAGGTAGAGATCATCGGCTGGCTGTACCAGTATTACAACACGGAGCCGAAGGACAAGGTCTTCGCCAATCTGAAAAAGAATATCAAGATCACCAAGGAAACGATTCCGGCAGCGACACAGCTTTTTACACCGGACTGGATTGTCCGTTATATGGTGGAAAACAGCCTTGGAAGACTCTGGATTGAAGGACATCCGAATGATGATCTGAAAGCTGGTTGGAAGTACTATCTGGATGAGGCAGAGCAGGAACCAGACGTTCAGAAGCAGTTGGATCAGATCTATGCTGAACATGCCAAGTTAAAGCCGGAAGATATTACATGCATGGATCCTTGCTGTGGTAGTGGCCATATCCTTGTCTATATGTTTGAAGTACTGATGCAGATCTATCAGAGTCAGGGATACTCTGCCCGTGAAGCGGCAGTAAGCATTGTTGAACATAATATCTATGGTCTTGATATAGACAAGCGTGCCGTCCAGCTTGCTTATTTTGCTGTGATGATGAAGGCAAGACAGTATGACCGGAGATTTTTGACTAGAGGGATTCAACCACAGGTATTTTATATAGAAGAGAGTAATGGCATCAATCGTGACCAGCTGAAATATTTTGGAGCTGATCTTAGCGAGATTGAGAAAAATAATGCTCTAAATCAGGTCATTGGTCTCCTTGACCAAATGCAGGATGCCAGAGAATATGGGTCAATACTGATTATTGATAATTATGACTGGAGCTTACTTCATAAGTTTGTTGAGAAAATCAACATTGACGGCCAGATAACATTTGACTCAGTTGGAATTGAAGATACGCAGGAATTGTTACAGAGATTGATTAATCTTGGAGAGATGCTTTCAAGACAATATGAGGTTGTTGTAACAAATCCTCCATATATGAGCGCTTCTGGAATGGAATTAAAACTTTCAAATTTTATCAAGAAAGAATATCCAAACAGTAAGAGTGATTTCTATTCAGTGTTTATGCAGCGTGCTGATAAATTTGCAAAAATCAACGGTTATACGGCTCTTATTACTATGGAAACATGGATGTTCTTATCTAGTTTTGAAAAATTGCGTAAAGTAATAAATGATACAAAAACTATTATCAATATGGTTCACATGCCATATTTAGGTAAAGGTGGGACAAGCCTGGGAATTAATTTTGGAACGTCTGCAGTGGTTATGTTAAAGAAAATGATTCCAAATTACTTAGCACAATATGAGTATATCGTCTACTATGAGTGTGATTCTAATGGTGTGCCATATACCTTTCCGACGATTAATTCACGTTGGAAAACAGTAAAACAAACAAGTTTTTCAAAAATACCAGGTGCTCCCATAGCATATTGGGCAAGTGATAAATTATTTGATGATTTTTCATATGAAAAAATAGAAAAATTTGCAATATCGGATGGACAAACAAAAACGGGAGACAACGAGCAATATCTCCGATATGCGTGGGAAGTTAATTCTCAATTTATTGGAAAAAATGAAAAGTGGGCATATATTGCTAAAGGAGGTAATTTTCGTAGATGGGCAGGAAATATAGATACAGTTATCAATTGGTCAGATAAAGCTCGACAGCATTATCGCAAAGATCATGTAGCACGAATTGCCCCAGAATATATTTGGTTTAGAAGGGGCGTGTGCTGGAATCACATTACAAGCAATTCGTTGTTTGCTGCCAGATATATTGATGAAAATATGCTATTTGAAACAGCTGCTCCCGCTGTATTTTTTGATGATGAAGATTTACTGTACTACATCATAGGTTATTTAAATACTCCATGTGCAAATATTATTTTAAAGTTGATCAATCCAACGATGTGTACGAACGTTGGGGATATAACATCGCAACCATTAATAATTAAAGATCAGTTCACTAAGGATCAAGTGATTAAAGCGGTAAAGAGAAACATTCAATTGTCATCGCAAGATTGGAATTCGTTTGAACCCTCTCTTTACTTTAGATCAAATTTTGTCAGTCATAATCTTAATCGAATTAGCAATGCGTACGAAAATTGGAAGTCAAGCGTCAATGATCTTTTTAATGAAATTAAAGCCAATGAAGAAAAAATCAATTCAGCTTTTATTAATACATATAGTTTAGCGGAAGAAGCGAATTGGCGTGTAGACAGAAAAAATGTTACCGTTCACTATATTGTTGATGAGTTAAGTTCTGTGGAATCAGATGATATAAGGGGAAACCAATATTTACTAAATAGATCTGATGTAGTAAAACAATTCATCTCATATGTTATCGGCTGCATGTTTGGCCGTTACTCTCTTGATGTTGATGGCCTTGTCTACGCTGGCGGTGATTGGGATGATTCGAAGTATAAGACTTTCCTGCCTGATGCGGATAACGTCATTCCGATCACGGATGAAGAATATCTTGATGACGATATTGTTGGCCGTTTTGTACAGTTTGTTAAGGTGGTTTACGGAGAGCAAACACTTGAGGAAAATCTGACCTTTATTGCGGACGCACTGGGCGGTAAGGGAAAGTCCAGCCGTGAGGTGATCCGGAATTATTTCCTCAAAGATTTCTTCAAGGATCACTGCAAGA
>OMTX01000087.1 GCA_900314085.1 uncultured Lachnospiraceae bacterium
GGCGCCGGTGCGCCCCGCCTCCATCACATACGGAATCTTCGAAAATCAGTATGCAATTCCCTGAGCCAGCATGGCCTCGCAGACCTTCTCGAAGCCTGCGATGTTGGCGCCTGCAACGAGGTTGCCCTTCATGCCGTACTTCTCGGCCGCATCGTAGCAGCTGTGGAAGATGGTCTTCATGATGTCTTCAAGCTTCTGATCCACTTCCTCAAATGTCCAGTGGAGACGCTCGCTGTTCTGTGACATCTCAAGGCCGGAAACCGCAACGCCGCCGGCATTTGAAGCCTTGGCAGGCGAGAAGAGGATGCCTGCATCCTGGAAGACCTTGATGGCCTCGGGAGTGGAAGGCATATTGGCGCCCTCTCCTACAGCGATGGCCCCGTTCGCAACAATCTTCTTCGCGGAATCCTCATTGATCTCGTTCTGGGTTGCGCAGGGAAGGTAGATATCTGCCTTTGTGCCCCAGATGCCGGAGCAGCCTTCGTGATACTCGCTTCCGGGAACGCGGGAAGCGTATTCCTTGATACGTCCTCTCTCGACTTCCTTGATCTGCTTTACGACATCGAGGTTGATACCATTGTTGTCAACGATATAACCGTTCGAATCGCAGAGGGCGATGACCTTGGCGCCGAGCTGGGTGGCCTTCTCGGTCGCATAGATAGCTACGTTTCCGGCGCCGGAGATGACGACGGTCTTGCCCTTGAAGGAGTCGTTCTTCATGACTTTCAGCATCTCTTCCACATAGTAGCAGAGACCGTAGCCGGTCGCTTCTGTCCGGGCGAGGGAGCCGCCGAAAGTAAGCCCCTTGCCGGTCAGGACGCCGGTGAATTCATTGCGGAGACGTTTGTACTGGCCGAACATGTAGCCGATCTCGCGTCCGCCGACACCGATATCGCCGGCGGGAACGTCCGTGTCGGGACCGATGTGCTTAGAGAGCTCCGTCATAAAGGACTGGCAGAAACGCATGACCTCTGCATCGGACTTGCCCTTGGGATCGAAGTCGGATCCGCCCTTGCCACCGCCCATAGGAAGCGTCGTCAGAGAATTCTTGAAGATCTGCTCAAAGCCCAGGAACTTGATAACAGAAAGAGTAACGGTCGGATGGAAACGAAGACCGCCCTTGTAAGGGCCGATGGCTGAGTTGAACTGAACACGGTAGCCGCGGTTGACCTGCACTTTGCCGTTGTCATCTACCCAGGGAACGCGGAACATGATGGTCCGCTCGGGCTCCGTGATGCGCTCAAGGATGCCCTGCTTCTCGATTTCAGGGTTTGCCTCAACGACGGGAACGAGGGACTTCAGAACGTTTCCGGCTGCCTCCAGGAATTCCTTCTGCTCGGGGTAGCGCTTTTCGAGCCCGTCGTAAACACTCTGTACATAGCTGTTACCAAATTCCATCTTTTTCTCCTTTTCTCGCACGGAAAAATCCGGTGATTCTCTCCACGCCTGTTTTCCGTCAAATGGAACTATGACTGATATTATAGGTCCGCTCATCCGTCCCGGCCTTTGCCCTCCGGAGACGCACGATAGGAACGACGAAAAAGAAGGGGTTGCCGTCCTTCTTTTTTTGCCGTGTCGCCTTTGACACCGGAGATTATTATAAAGAAAGCGATGCGTCTCCGACAACCACTTTTCTGCTTTAAAGGCAAAAAATCACCTCAGGCTTCCCTGAGGTGAGAAAAAGTTCAAGGATGAAAAACGGGGGGACGTTTAAACGGAGATATCCGCGTTCATGCCAAGAACGTCCGCATTGGCATCAAGCACGGGCTGTACGACGTCTCTTAAGTAGACCTCCGTCTGGCGCGGCGCCCTGCCGACGTAGTCAGAAGGATTCATATGCTTCTTCAGGTCGTCAAGGGAGAGACCGAAGACAGGATCTGCCGCAATGAGTTCGAGAAGATTGTTCTCGCCGCCGTCCTGCTTGACATGGGCGCCGGCCTGCATGGAAAGCTCGCGGATCTGCTCGTGCATCTCCTGTCGGTTGGCTCCGTTCTTCACCGCATCCATCATGATGTTCTCCGTCGCCATGAAAGGAAGCTCACTGAGGAAGTGCTTCTCAATGACCTTGGGATAGACGACGAGGCCGGATGTGACATTGATGCAGAGGTCGAGAATGCCGTCCGTCGTGAGGAAGCCTTCAGCAATGGAGAGCCGCTTGTTTGCCGAGTCATCCAGCGTCCGCTCGAACCACTGGACACTCGAGGTAATCGCAGGGTTTAAGGCATCGATCATGACATAGCGGGCCAGGGAGCAGATGCGCTCAGACCGCATGGGGTTTCTCTTGTAAGCCATGGCGGAGGAACCAATCTGCTTCTTTTCAAAGGGCTCTTCCACTTCCTTTAAGTGCTGCAGAAGGCGGATGTCATTGGCCATCTTGTTAGCAGATGCAGCAATGCCGGCAAGGACATTGGCTACCCGCGTATCAAGCTTCCTCGAATACGTCTGACCGGAAACCGGTACGCAAGCGTCGAATCCCATCTTCTTTGCAATCATGGGATCGATCTTGTCGATGGTCTCGTCGTCCCCGTTGAAGAGCTCTTTAAAAGAGGCCTGGGTTCCGGTCGTACCCTTGGAGCCTAAAAGCTTCATCGTCGAAACCACATAGTCAAGGTCGGAAAGGTCCTGCATGAATTCATTGATCCAAAGGGTAGCCCGTTTGCCCACGGTCGTCGGCTGGGCCGGCTGGAAGTGGGTAAATGCCAATGTGGGAAGATCCTTGTACTCGTCTGCAAATTTTGCCAGGGAAGCGATGACATTGATGAGCTTTTTCCGGAGGAGCTGCAGCCCCTCCCGCATAATGATGACATCCGTATTGTCCCCGACATAGCAGGACGTGGCGCCAAGGTGAATGATGCCCGCTGCCTTGGGGCACTGTTTGCCGTAGGCGTAGACATGGCTCATGACGTCGTGACGGACTTCCTTCTCCCGAGCACGGGCCACATCGTAATTGATGTCCGTGACATGGGCCTTCATCTCATCAATCATATCCTGCGTGATGACCGGCTTCCCGTCCTGGGAAAGGCCGAGCTCCATCTCGGTTTCCGCCAGGGCAACCCATAGCTTCCGCCACGTGGAAAACTTCTTGTCCTCAGAGAAGATGTACTGCATCTCCTTGCTTGCATAGCGCTCCGACAGGGGGCTGATGTAGGCGTCTGTACCCATTATTTTCTCCTTTTCGCAGTGTGCGGGAGGCCGCCTGCGGC
>OMTX01000091.1 GCA_900314085.1 uncultured Lachnospiraceae bacterium
CTTCGTCAGCATGCGTCATATACATCCCCCTCCATAATATTGTGAATGGCAAACTCCCTAATCGGCGTGATGTTCTTTATAAATAATGCTGAATCCCCCACATAGAACGGCTCCGGGAGCTTTTTCCTCCTTAGTTCGGAATATTTGTCGCTGAGAGGCAGCTGCAGTTTATTACAGAGATAGTCCCCCAGCGCCATTTTGTACATCTGCTCAAGCGTGGTGAGTCCGTCGTCGCTTGACTGCAGAAGCTCAATTAAAAATGCTTCATCCCCTTCCGCTTTCAGCCGGTGGTGGAGATTATCCCGGAAGGTGGCAAATGTATCTTTAGCAAGCTCCTCCCCGGGGTTCAATGCTGCAAAATCTTCGACAGCCGGGAACTCACATGCCTGTACGAATTCATCCGTCGACATCTCCAGGGCCTGCGCCAGTGCGTGCAGCGTATAATACCGCGCTTTCGCGGCGGAGGTTTTCCCCGTAAGCAGATCGTGGGCAGTGACATACGGTACCTGTGCCCGCTTGGCGAGCTCAAGCATCGAGATCCCGTGCGCTTCTAGAATTTGCTGAATCTGACTTTCCATCTTCATTTCCTTTTAAAAATGTTTCCCACGATTCTATAAACGAGTCCAGCATTATCGGTATACCGATAATAAAATGATAATGCCCTTCCGCCGCTCTGTCAACTGTATTTTCTGGATTCCGTGTGCTCCGCTCCGGATTCCTCCGCCTCCGTGCCTGTTAATTGTCGTGCCGATCACCTGCGCAATGTCATGTCCCGTGTGCGGTACCTGACATTTATCAGGGACACTTCTCTACGCGCTCTCCTTCTTACTCAGCCTCTGCACCCCCGACCTGCTGATTCCCGTTATGTCCGCAATCTGCCGTATAGATGCTCCCGCGGCCAGTGCCGCCTGCACCGCCGCAATTTTTTGTTTTTCGGCCATATCGTAAAGCTCCTTTGCGTCAGCACACCCGGTTGCGGAAGTTATAGCGTGCGCGACCTTCTCATTAGAAATCTTCGGAGATTTCTTGGCGCCTTGGCTGGGGAGACTGGCACCCGAGCTTTCGCGAGGTGCCTGTTTCCCCTCAAGAATTGCCTCAGGCAGCTGAGAGCCGTCAACGGCCCGGCTTAGGGGGACTGGCTCTCCGCCGCAATCGGAAGGCTCCGTACCTTCGTTGGTTGGGGTGCCTGTCTCCCCTTCGGAAACCTCAGCTTTTTCCTTCCCCCGCCCTTCAATCTCTGCAATCAGCTTGTTCGTTTTCTCATATTCCAGCAACAGACGGTCGAAATCTGAAATGCCTTGCTCTGCCTGGTTCTCAGCTGCCTGAGTCGACTCAGACACCGGGAAAGCAGCTTCTACACCTGTGTCAGCTTCCGCATCACAGTTGGGGAGACTGGCACCCAAGCCTTCCGGGCGAGGTGCCTGTTTCCCCTCTAAATCCACAACGCCTTGTTTTTCGTCCTCGTCCTTGGGGACCGCCTCAACTTCTTCCGCCTTCTCCTTCAGTTCGGCAGTCTCTTTTTCCTTGACTTCCTTCAGGTCCTCAATCTGCGCCCGGAGTTCTTCGATAGCCTGCTCCACCTCTTGTTTTCTTTCTGAATCCCCGGCCTGTACTTCGTCAAGACGGGACTGCAGCCGGGAAATCTCTTCTTCGCGATCCTTTCGGAACTCCTCAAACTGCTGGTTCATGTCCTCAATTCTTTCCAACACTGGTTCGGGGAGACTGGCACCCGAGCCCTCGGCGAGGTACCTGTTTCCCACTTCATTTCCCAGTTCCTGTTTCCCCTCAGAATTCTCACCGGACTCCTGGCCGCGTTTCCGCAGCCTTGCAAATGCTACCGCATCCACAATCCTGGAAATAATGCAATAAATGATGTAAATCAGCAGGGCCCCGATCACCAGCACATCAAAATAGACATTGTTGAGCGGAGACGGCAGCTTGGCCAGAAACCCCTGATATAGCGTGGTCTGTTCAAACCATCGAATGATTAGATCCATACTTCCTCCTTCACACTGAGCAGCTCATGGTGAACATTCTGTGTCTAAAATTCACTTCGCCGTCCCGTTCCCCAGTCTCACCGCTCGCTTCTCTTCCTCCTCATAGTCCTTGATCTCCTTCATGTCCGACGTGAGGCAGCGGTAAATATCATTATCCTTCGGAAACCTTGAATAGAAAGGTACAATGGATTTTCCTGTGTAGAGTAGTCCCTGCCCCTTGGGCGAGTTTGTGATATATTCAAGCTGCGTGTCGGACAGGTTCAGAATCTCCCTCAGCCGGTCCTGGTCCGGCCCGGCCTGCTTCAGGATCTCAATAAAATTGCAGTTCTGCAGCATATCCCGGGCTGTCTGGGACTCAAGAAGAGGCGAGACGTTCTGTGTGATCCCGGTCGGAACGCCCCCGTACTTCCGGGCCCGGCGGAACAGGGTATTAAGGAATGTGGCCGAATACTCTTCCTGGAAGAGAAGGTAGATCTCATCGATATAGAAGTAGGTATTTTTTCCGATTTTCCGGTTCTGAACGATCCGGTTCCAGATATGGTCGAGGATAACAA
>OMTX01000073.1 GCA_900314085.1 uncultured Lachnospiraceae bacterium
CAGCCGGCGCGAGCCTGCCGGCCTGCAAGACATCAGCCTGAGCCGAAGGCAGCCCGCTCGACGCAGGCCGGCTGAAAACAGCTCTATCGGCCAAATGGCTCCGCAATTTGTGTCTTTTCAGGCAGACGCTATAGAAAGGTACGGGAGCAGGAAGAAGCCCCTCTTCAGACACCGCGAGCGGTCCGTAGACCGCCAAGGTGTCTGGGAGGGGCTTCTTTCTGCGAACGGGCTCCGTACGCATCGGCTGAAAAGGCACAATCGGCAGGAGCCAAATTCTACCAAACGAAAAATTCAATCAGGAGGCCGGAGCTCGAGGGGCTGGCCGCCACGGCCTTTCTGAGATGGAGGCAGGAGAGCCTGCCGGAGAAAGGGCCGTACCTCATAAATAGAGGGCGGTGCTCACAGCGTCTTTTGCATGTTGAAACAGATTAGCCATCTATACGACAAAGGCCGCCAGGCAGGAATATACGATGATCGTGACAATGACATACAGGGAGTTCGCCGTCGCCAGGTATTTCGCCCCTTCTTCGCTCTTCACGAACGTCGGCATGGAGAAGGAAGGCGGTGCGGCGAGATAGAGTAATATGGCAGCCAGCATTACCCTGTCACCGGGAAAGAGGCTTTTCACGAGAAGTACCATCGGGATTGCCGAGAGGGCCTGCAGGGCAAAACGGGAAAATATGGCTGCAAGGCAGGGGCCGATCAGGCGCTTTTCCAAAGAAAAGGAATAGCCGACCACAATGAGAATCATGGCGGAAAGGGCGGACGTAAACATTCCCTCAATGCCCAGATATACGGGGCCGGCAGGGCTTGCGATGAGGCGCTTGATGACGCCGGTTGCCCCGCAGAGAACGCCGAGCAGGGTGGCGATGAAGACAGGGTTCCTGAAGGCGCTTAAAAGAGTGTCTTTGACCGTGGCCTTCTCCCCGCTCTCCATCTGCACGAGGACATTGATGTAGACGGAAAAGCAGAAGGCACAGCCTGCGATGTCAAGGACAGCAATCTTGCTTAAGGCATCGCTTCCGCAGAGATTGATGAAGAGGGGGTAGGCGATCATCCCGCCCTCGTAGACACTCATCAGGAAGGGAAAATACTTCCGGTAGGGCTCCTTCACGAGACGGTTCAGGACGAAGCCCAGGACAAAGGTCACGACAACGACACCGAACATGGCCGCAACCACAAGGCCTGTCTTCCCGCTGTAGTCACCGGTCGCCATGCCCTCGAAGATAGCGACCGGAAGGATGACGGTCGTCAGGAGCATTTTCAGATCGTCGATGCCTTTCTGACTCAGGAACTGCGTCCGCCGGCAAAGGACACCTGCAGCTATCATTACAAATACAGGAAGAACAACCTTCAGAACATTCACTTCTCTGTCCTCCGGGAAAAAGTCAAAAAGCCGGCGTCTGCCCGCGGAATTTCCCGCAGACAGGAACCGTTTCTACAGTGCCTTGCCTATCATACGCGTTTTTGCTGCAGAATAACAGGCAAATTTTCGACAAGCCGGTCACAAATTTTTTGCATTTCAGGTGTTGCTGCTGCAACGTTTTTTCGTTATACTGGGTTTATCCTATAGAAAAGCCAACCGGACCGGACGGACGGGACACTTCCCCCGCAGACCGGATTGAGGTGAAACGCCATGAATATGAAAGATCTGACAAAAACCGACCTCTTCGCAGGCATCGATGAATCCGGGGTGAAGATGCTCCTCCCCTGTCTCAATGCCCGCGAGCGCCACTATGAAAAGAACGACATCATTGCCCTTGAAGACGACCGCATCCGCTTCATCGGCCTCGTCCTCGAAGGCACTGTCAATATGGTAAAGGAAGACATCTGGGGCAACGAAACCCTCCTCTCCTTCATCTCCCCCGGCGAGGTTTTCGGCGAAACATTTGCCCTGCAGACGAATCCTTCTTCCTATGTGACCTTCATCGCCGGCGAGGACTGCCAGGTTCTCTTCATGCGGGCGGACGACATGATCCACTCCTGTCCTGACGGCTGCAGATGCCACGGACAGCTGACGAAAAACATCTTCAATATTCTGGGAAAGAAGAGCGTCATGCTGATGGAAAAGATTCAGGTTTCCTCGCGCTCTTCCCTGCGGGAAAAGATCCTCTCCTACCTGTCCATCCTGGCGGAAAAGCAGGGAAAAACCGTCGTCGAATCTCCCCTGAACCGGACACGCATGGCAGACTATCTCGGCGTGAACCGCAGCGCCATGACACGGGAGCTCGCTTCCATGAAAAAAGAGGGACTCATCGATTTCGAAAAGAATACTTACACGATCTATTCGGACGAGCTCGAAGACGTCGGATAATCCGGAATACGCCCTCATGCGGGCGGAAATTCCAGGTCACCGTGAAAAATACTTCTGGCATTCAAGGCAAATTTTCGGTTAAAAAAAAACTCCCCGGGCCGCACGGTCCGGGGAGTTCCAATTTCAGGAATTCGCTAAATCACTTCTTGTTGACAGCGTCCTTCAGAGCCTTGCCGGCCTTGAACTTCGGAGCCTTGGAAGCCTTGATCTTGATCTCAGCGCCGGTCTGAGGATTGCGGCCGGTACGAGCTGCACGCTTCGTAACCTCGAATGTGCCGAAGCCTACGAATGTGACCTTGTCACCCTTCTTCAGAGTCTTCGTAACGATGCTGTTGTAAGCGTCAACTGCTGCTGCAGCATCCTTCTTTGTGAGGCCTGTTGCCTTGACAAGCTCCTCTACGAATTCTGTCTTGTTCATGCTTTGTTTCTCCTTTAAATTTGAAACAACTGGTAAGGTGTGATGTATTTCATCAAAGCCTCATTGGCTCTGACATAGTGAATTTTATTGCATTTCTCTCCCATTTACAATAGGAAATCCACTAAATATGGGCATTTTTTGAGATTTTTTTCAAAATAACGGTG
>OMTX01000094.1 GCA_900314085.1 uncultured Lachnospiraceae bacterium
CCGCGAGGAGCATGGCAATCATTTCTTTGTGCATCATTCCAGTCACCTCTATTCAATCGCTGTGTCGCACACCCTCCAAAGCTTCCGGAAAACCGGCCGGGTTTCCTGTCATCCCGTCAAGTAACCGGTTCCGTCCGCTTTTGGTAATACTTGAGAACAGTATAGCATAACTTCTTCCGATATCCAACAAATTGCATAATTTTTTTCGGCTTGTTTTTACATTTTTCATACATTTGCACGAAAGAATTCGAAATAACCGGTTACGAGGGTGCCGGGGCGCTGCGTTACCGCATCACCGTGCAAAAGTCGCGGCATAACCAGGGCAGCCTATAAAACCGGTTTCATGTCAAAAAAGGCCGGGGCGGCATTCGCCGCCCCGGCCGGAAATCCGTCCGTCATTGGATCCGTCTCACGTAGAGCTCATAGGTTCCGTCGTCATTTTCGTCGAGGGCCACAAGCTGCTGCCCGTCCTCAAGGAAGGAACGCGGCACATTCCTGAGGGGCTTTCCCCCGTTCATGTGAATCCGCAGAACCTGCCCGACCTCCATCTCATCGAGGGAAACCTTTGCCTTGATGAAGGTCACGGGGCACTCGACGTCCGTGATATCTACCGTGCTGTCAAATGTATGCTCTTCTGCCATGTCTGCTCCGTCCCGCTTTCCGGCTGTCTACGATACTGCAAAAGAGAATTCTACCCCAGCGTCTCCCATCGGTCAACCTGTCACGTCCTTATTGCAGCAGCGTCAGCACGCCCTGGGTGGAGTTGTTCGCCTGAGCGAGAACGGCCTGGCCCGCCTGGGCGAGAATATTATTCTTGCTGTAGCGCTCCATCTCTTCCGCCATGTCGGTGTCGCGGATGCGCGTCTCGGCCGCCTGGGTGTTCTCCTCCATATTCGCGCGGGAGTTGTACGTGTGCTCGAGGCGGTTCTGGAAGGCCCCGTAGGCAGCCCGGTGGGCGGAAAGCCGCGCCAGGGCGTTCTTTGCGTGGTCGATGCTATGGGTTGCCTGGTCTTCCGTCAGGACATTGAAGGACCTTAAGCCAAGGCCCCGGGAAGTATTGTTGTATTTGCAGATCAGCGTCCGATCGGGAAGATCGTCGCTGTGCTGGATGCCGAACCACTCGACAGGCTCAAACGTTAGCCGTTTCTTCTCCCGGATCTCGGTCTTTAGCGTCGAGCGTTCATTACGTGTCGACCTGCATTTTCCCCGTTGTCGGCAGCGTGTGAGCCGCATCGGAGAAATCCCGTCCGAAGGCATTTTCCTGGTCAAAGGTAAGAAAATTACTCGCACCGTTTGTCGTAACAGCAAGTTCAAACGGCCCCCGTACATTTGCATCTTTCGTCACACTCGCCGTATAGTTGTTTGAAAGGCCGCTTGTCACAGTAAGGCCGTTCAGGCCCTTGATCAGCTCCGGCTTGCTGATATTGTCCGCGACGGAAAAGCTGAAGTTCACAAAGGTACCGCCCTTGTCATCCATATAGTAGTAGCGGTACTTCTGAAAGGAAGCGTCATCGTGGGCCGTGATCCGCTGCTCCGACGTCCAGTCGGAATCTTTGATTCCCTTCTCATACCTGTCTGTGACACCGGTTTGGATATCATTGTCCGGATCCGTATTCGTTCCGGGGGCAATCGTCAGCAGATCTTCCCAGCTTTTCTTTGAATTGGCCACCTCCGTTCCGCCGCAGTCGAGCCAGATTCCACTATCGTCCGCGTGAACCGTAATGGTCTTTCCGATGTCAAACTGCTTCAGCTTGTCCGCCGTATTGAAGGTCTTCGTCGCCGGGTCATAGAGATCCGCATCGATATCCGACCACTGAATCCGACGCCCGTGGAAGATGACGCCTGCCGGCGTTTTTCCGTCGTCCCCTGTGAAAAAGTTCAGGTCGCTATGGGTATCCGGCGTTCCGGAAACGGAAAGCTCCACCTGGGGCTGCTCGTCCTCATCCGGCAGGAAGACGTTCATTTCATTGAACTTCGTCGTGTCGTTGATGCGGTCGATCTCGGTTTTCAGGTGGGAAATTTCTGACTGGATGGCTTCGCGGTCGGAGTCGGAGTTCGTGCCGTTCGCTGCCTGAATGGCGAGGACGTTCATGCGCTGGATCATGTCGGCCACCTGCCCCATGGCCCCGTCGCCGACCTGGACGAAGGAGACGCCATCCATCGTGTTCGTCTTGCCGCGATTGAGACCGCGGATCTTCTTCCGCATCTTTTCGGATATGGACAGGCCTGCCGCGTCATCCGCTGCCCGGTTGATCTTGTAGCCTGAAGACAGCTTCTCCGTGGACTTTCTCTGCTGCCCGGTCACAATGCCGAGCATGCGGCTCGAGTTCATGGCCTGCATATTGTGCTGAATGATCATGGACATCCCTGTCGCCCCGCTCCCTATGCGTATCGTTCTGAAGGCACAAGTGCCTCATCGAAAAAAACTGCTATATATGGTATCGGATACGCCCCCCATTTCTTAATGTTTCTATGTGATTTTCCGGACAGCCATTTTCAATGGTCGGCGACGGGAAGACGCAAAAAAGCCGGGCGGCGCGCCCATGCGCGCCGCCCGGCAGAAAAACCATGGCAAAAATATTATTCTCAATATTCTCCCGCCCGGTACTTCCGCAGGAGATTGTTGATGCGCTCCGACGGATCGAGGAGGGATGACAGGCTGCAGTCGTGGTTCAGGGTGTCGATGATGTAGGCGATGTACTTGCTCATATCGCAGGAGATGTACCAGTCGCGGCTCAGGAGCTCCGGCGTCTGGTAAACGAGGTTTGTCGTGACGACCTTGTAGATGACGCCTTCCTCGACCGCCTTGTCGAAGGACTCGAGGCCGTTCGTGAAGAGGCCGAAGGTCGAAACCGCAAAGATCCGCCGTGCTTTCCGCTTCTTGAGCTGCCGGGCGACGTCGATCATGGACTCGCCGGAGGAGATCATGTCGTCGATGATGATGACATCCTTGCCATCGACGGAGTCGCCGAGGAACTCGTGGGCGACGATGGGGTTGCGGCCGTCAACGACGCGGGAGTAGTCGCGGCGCTTATAGAACATGCCGACATCGACGCCGAGGACGTTTGCCATGTAGACCGCCCGATCCATGGCGCCCTCATCGGGGGAGATGATCATGAGGTGGTCGTTGTCAAGCTCGAGGTCCTTGACCTTCTTGCAGATATTTTTGATGAACTGGTAGGCAGGGCGGATGGACTCAAAGCCGTGCAGGGGAATGGAGTTCATCACGCGGGGATCGTGGGCATCAAATGTGATGATATTGTCCACGCCCATGGAGACGAGCTCCTGCAGGGCAACGGCGCAGTCGAGAGACTCACGGGACGCCCGCTTGTGCTGGCGGGATTCATAGAGGAAGGGAATGATGACATTGACGCGGTGCGCCTTGCCGCCGATGGCTGCGATGGTGCGCTTTAAGTCCGCGTAGTGGTCGTCGGGGGACATATGGTTCGTCTGCCCGCACATGGAATAGGTCAGGGAGTAGTTCATGACATCGACGAGGATGTAGATGTCAAGCCCGCGGATGGAGTCGGAAATCGTCGCCTTCGCCTCGCCGGAGCCGAAGCGGGGACACTTGGCATTGATGATGTAGGTGTCCTTGGCGTAGTCCTGCTTCTCCACGGTGTCGAGGTGGTCGATGGGCCGCTCCGCCCGCCACTCGAGCAGGAACTTGTCGACCTTGCTCCCGATCGACTCGATGCTCTTCAGGGGAATGAGCCCGAGGGGTGCGACCGGTTTCCTGGTCAGTATGTCTTTATTTCCGATGCTGCCTGCCATTTTCTTCCTCCATAGAAATTTTTATGACGAATGTAAAGCTTCCGTAAACAAAGCCGCAACTATTATAGCAATTCAAAATGTCCCAACAAGGGGAAATTTTGCGGGAAATTATCCTCTTTTCTTCCGCCGCATCTGTGGAAACTCACGAGACGCAATGCGTTTCCATTCATCTCGCCCGCTGGTCCGGCCCGATGAGCTTGATGATGCTGTAGCCGCCGCAGATGCGCGAGAAAATCCGGTCGGAATACTTGTCCCGGATATCCTCGAGGCGGAGATTCGTGGAGATCACCGTGTGCTTCCGGTTCAGGAGGCGCTCATTGATGATGCGGTAGACCGCTCCGGAGGTAAAGGTATTGACCATCTCTGTCCCCAGGTCGTCGATGACGAGGAGGTTGCAGTCGAAGCAGTTTTTGAACTCCTCCGGCTGGTGCTGGAATTCCGCCTTCTCCGCAACTTCCACGAACTCAGCAGCCGTCAGGTAGATGCAGGTGAAGCCGGCATCCAACACTTCCTTTGCTATGCAGTGGCTGAGATAGGTCTTCCCCGTGCCCGTCGTTCCGATGATGATGAGGTTTTCGTCCGCCGGCTGGGGATCTGACTCGATGGCCGCCATCACTTCCGCATTTCCGTCCACCTCCCGGCCGGTCAGGTTCCGGACGAAAGATGCCGCAATGCCGAGGGCATCCACCGCCACGTCCCGGCAGTTCTGCCCCGTCAGGGGATCCGCCCCTGAGTCGGGATACAGAGAAAGATTGAAATTCCGGAAATTGTTCTCCTGCATCCAGTAGCGGAGCCTGTCCTGGGAATAGATGAGGTCATAGGAAAGCTGGGTGAAGCAGTGGCAGGGCTGGCCGTCATCCGCAAAGCCCGTGTCATGGCAGTCCGGGCAGGTGTAGTGGGGCTCGAGATCATCCCTTGTGAGGCCGGCCTCCGAGAGAATTGTCTCCTCCATCTGCGCTGCCGTCACGCGCACCTTCTCGAACTTCGCCCGGGCATCCGTGTCGCCCGCCATATATTTCCGCGTCGCCGTAACACCGGCATCCGTCACCTGATTCCTCAGCTTCTTCAGCTCAGGCAGGCGGGCAAAGATCTCTTCCCTGCGCTTCTGCGCCTCCCGCTCCGCGGTAAGCTGCCGCTCGTTGATGATCCGCATCACCCGGCTGTACTGGTCGCCTGTCAGTGGCATAGCTGCTCCTTATTATTCATTCGTATCCTGCAGTTCCTTTCCCGGAACATCCCTCACCCGTCCTGCTTCCGCTGCCGCTTCTTCTTTTCAATAGCGGCAAAGTCGTACTCGTGCTCGGGAAAGCTGTGAATCTTCGGGTTCCGCGCTTCGGTCGACGCAGGACCTGTCTTCACGGCAAAGTCCCGGCCCTCAGAAAGGGATGAAATATGCTTTTTGTCCAGGGCTGAAATCGCCGAAAGCGAGGTAACGCCGGCTTCGTGCCACCGCGTCAGGATGGAGTCCGCATAGGGGAAGCTCAGCGTGCCGATTTTCAGGATCGTCTTCCGGCAGGCCTCCGCAATGATGCCATCCGAAAAAGCATACTCCGCCACCCACTTGTCGACGTAGGCTGTTTCCGCATCGGAAAGCTTCCGTCCGGATATGCCGAAGGCCTTCATCACGGCATAGTAGGTCCCGCTGTAGACCTTGTCGTACATTTCCGCCTCTTCCCGGGTCCGGTAGCCCTTCTCCGCCCATTTCAGGGCAACGGCGTTCATATAGGAAAAGTCCGGGTGTTTCGCCTCGATGCAGGACTCAATCAGATAGGAAATGAGATCCGCCGGGAGCTTTAAGTCCTTGTACCAGGAGAAAAATGTCGCCGTCTCCTTCTGCGTCACCGGCCTGCCCAGGTAGATCTGCGCCGCCTGCAGGGTATCCTGAATGTCCGCGTCATCTTCCGCAGCCGCCTCAATCTCTTCCGGCGCGTGGACTTTTTCTTCCACGCAGGAACCGGCCGCCCGGCCGTCTGAATAATCCGAAGCTTGCTCATCGGGGGGGAAGACAGATAGCCCATCCTCCTGCGTCTCCGCCTTCACCGGAACAGGCGCCCTCCCGAAGGCCGTCTCCGAAGACGTAACCACCGGCGCAGCGCAGGAACCGGACAGATCCGTCAGCGTAAGCCCTGTCAGCTCCCCGTTCCCGTCGAACTCCAGGGAGACGAGTCCCTGCTTCTCCCAGTAGCGCAGCGCCCGGCTGATGTCCCGCTCCGTGTGGTCGAGGCGGTCCGCCATCTCGGATACGGAGAAGGAACCGTCATCCCGTGACAGGCAGCGGAGGAGGTAGAGGTAAATCTTCACGTACTCCCCGTTCGCGTCTTTCATGTATTCATCTATGAAAATGTCAGGTACTGCCGTCACCCGCTGCCGGGCCCGGCCAATCCGCAGCCGTATGTCATCCATGTGGTAAAAATAATTCCTCCCCTTAGAGAGAAGCATTTATATTATTTATGAATAATATGAATGCGGCTCTCTTTCGTAAGTGAGAGGAATTATAGCACAGGGGGCGCCTCCGAAAAAGGGGCGGGTTGCCGACAGGCAAGGAACGGCGCGGGTTCTCGACTCCCGTGCATATTGTTGAAAAGTCTCTGTCCCCCTGTATTTCCGCGGAAAAAAATATCCACAGGGAAAGGGGAAGAAAATCCCCCTTCTCTGTGGATACTGTTCATAACTCACTCCGCTGTCAGGTCATCAGCTATCTTTACGACATCTCCGGCCCCCATTGTTATCAACAGGTCGCCGTTTACACAATTTTTTTGCAAAAATGCCTCAATTTCCGAAAACGTGTCGAAGGCATACGCATTGCGGCCGGCCTTCACAAGAAGGTCGCGGATGTCCGTCGAGTGGATGCCGTAGACGTCCTTCTCCCTGGCCGCATAGATCGGTGCCAGGACGACGATGTCCGGGATTTCAAGGACACGGGCGAAGTCTGAAAGAAAGGCCTTCGTCCGCGTATAGGTATGGGGCTGGAAGACGAGGATCAGGCGCTTGTGGGCGACGCGCTCTGCAGCGCGGAGCGTCGCCTCGATCTCCGTCGGATGGTGGGCATAGTCGTCGACGACCGTCGCCCCCTGGAAGGTGCCCCGATACTCGAAGCGGCGCTTGGCCCCGGTGAATTTCGAAAGGCCGGCTGCAATTGCGTCTTCACGGATGGCAAATGTTCCCGCTGCTCCGTCTGCTGCCTCCGCCTGCTCGTTTTCATTCAGGGCGATGGCTGCAGCAATTGCCGCGCAGGCGTTCAAAATATTGTGCCCGCCCGGCACCTTCAGCTCTACGCGGGAAAGCTTCTTTCCTTTGTATACGGGAACGAAGGATCCGCAGCCCATGGCGTTATAGGAAATCTCCGTCGGATAGCAGTCCACGCCTTCGTCTTTTCCGAAAGTCACGACGCGGACATCGCGTGCAGCCGTATCGGCTGTCAGCTCTGTATAATTTTCTATGCCCGCGTTGATGACGACGCAGCCCCCCGGCTTTATATTAGTAATAAAGTCATGAAAGCTCTGCCGGATTGCCACGAGATTTTTGAAGAAATCCAGGTGCTCCGCCTCAACATTCAGCACGACGGCGATGGTCGGATGCAGGGACAGGAAGGAGTTCGAATACTCGCAGGCCTCCGCCACGAAAGCGTCGTCATTGCCCACGAGGACATTCGAGCCAATGGCCGGATCGACAGCGCCGACCGAGACCGTCGGCCGGTGGACGCCGTCCTCAAGGAGGATCTGGGTCACCATGGAAGTCGTCGTCGTCTTGCCGTGGGTGCCGGCAACCGCCACGGACTGGCTGTACCCGTCCATAATCGCGCCGAGAAGGGCTGCCCGCGTCACCATATGAAGGCCGCGGTCACTGCATGCCACGTATTCGGGATTGTCCGGGTGGATGGCCGCCGTGTAGACCACGAGATCGATGTCCCGGTCCCCGATATTCTCCGCCGCCTGGGGATAGCGGATATCCGCCCCAAGTTCCGTCAGATGCTTTGTCAGCGGGCTTTCTGCCCGGTCGCTTCCGCTTACGCGAAAGCCGCGGCCGATGAGGATTTCCGCGAGCCCGCTCATAGATATTCCGCCAATGCCGATGAAATGGACGTTCAGGGGCTTCGACAGATCGATTCCGTTCATTATTCTGCCTTTCAAATCTTATGACTAATATTTCTCCCGCCGGGCGATCAGCGTTTTCCCTTTCAACCCTCCGGAAGATTCCTTACAAATCAAACAAAATATTATAGTCTTAAAATGGTACCGTCTGCAAGCCCCCCGCTGTGTAGGATTGTAGTGGAAGTTTGCAGCGAAAGCCTGCTGTCCTCCCAGGCATCCCTCCAGCTTTGGTGGATGCTTGCAGC
>OMTX01000084.1 GCA_900314085.1 uncultured Lachnospiraceae bacterium
GTCTTATAGAGATGCTGCTCCTCCAGAAAGACCGTATCCGGCGACCCGTAGACCGGATTGATGCGGCTTTCGAGATTTTCCTTCGGCAGATAGCCATCCGCGAGAATGAGAGTCGGTGAGTCGAGCCCGGCAAAAACGGAATATAGCTTGCAGGTCTTCACACCTGCAAACCTTAAAATATCCTCAATCTCCGCCTTGTCGTAGGCCCGGCCGGAAAAGGCATCCGCTGCATTGCCATAGGATCTGCGGTAATTTTCAATTCCGTCGAAGTTCCGCCCCGTATAGGGGTCGCGGTCGCCGATGGCGTACCGAATTCCCAGACGGTTGTGCAGGCCGATGAGGACGGTCTTGCCCTCCTCCGTTGACGAAAGCGCTGCCTTCAGCGCAGCCGCAGGATCTTTTGCCTTCTCGATTGTCTCCGGTCCGATATAGACGCTGTTGTCCTTCCAGCGGTAGATGCCGGAGGCGATGTCGGTGAGGAGAGTGGAGGAATCGTTTTTTTCTGTATAACTCATGACAGCTGTGGCCTCGCATACCAAAACTATTGTCAATCACGCTTTTCTAATATTTCGGAAAAAAGCAAAGTATAATTTACAGTTTCAGCGCCTTCATGATATCCAGTGTTCTTTCCACCCCTGTCTGAATATCATACTTCGCTTTCCAGCCCAGACCCTGCAGCTTTGTGCTGTCAAGTCTTGCCTTGGTGGCCCTGCTGTAGCCGGCCTGCTCCGCCGCTTCGGGATGTTCAAAGATTACCTTCCTGCCCGCATAGACGGCAATGATTTCCGCCAGATCTTTCAGGCGGATATCCGACGCAGCATCCGCGACATTGTAGGCCTCTCCGCCCTTCCCGCAGAGCAGGACGGTCAGCAGGCCGGAGACGGCATCCGCCACATAGGTATAGGAATAATATTGATTCCCGGCGCTTTTCAATACGATGTCTTCGCCCTGCAGGGCATTCCGGAGGAACTGGCTCATGGCCTTCGTGTCCGACTGTCGAAGCGTCGGCCCGTAGGATCTGGTCAGCCGGGGAAGGACGACATTCAGCCCGCACTGGCTCCGGTAGGCCTGGCAGAGGGCCTCCCCGCACCGCTTGCTCTCCGGGTAGCCGGCCCGCAGAGTGTTGCAGTCAATATAGCCGCAGTAGCCTTCATCAAAGGTCTCTGTGTCCCCCCTGTTCTCCCCGTAGATTTCATTGGAAGAAGCAAAGGCGAAGCGCGCTGCCCGGCTTTTTACCGCAAAGTCCAGCATGTTCTTAAGACCGATGATATTCGCTGCAATCGTCCCGATCGGGTCTTTGGCATAGGCGACCGGATGGGTGTTGCTGGCCAGGTGGAGAACCACGTCAGCTTCAGAAAAGTCTTCTCCTGTCAGGGGCTCATTGATATCATGCGCTATAAAGTGAAAAGACGGCTCATTCCAGCAATAGGAAAAGCGCTCTTTCGCTGCCGCTTCGTTCCGTCCGATGGCAAGAACCCGGGCATCCATATTAGTCTTCTGATTCCTGAAAAGTAGGACGTCTGTGAAAAAGGAGCCGATGAGACCGGAAGCCCCGGAAATCAGAACCGTCTTTCCGGCAAGTTTCTCCCAGGGCAGAGGCATCGCCGCCACGTAGGAAACGTCGGCCCGGTAGAGTTCGTTTTCGATAAGATTCATTTGCCGCACCTTACTTGAGCCAGGTATCGCTGTCCGCCTTCAGATAGGCCTTGAAGAGCTCGAGATCGTCCTTCGTCGTGAGCTTGATATTCTTGTCGGAACCGGCGGCGAAGTGCAGGGTCACGCCCAGCTGCACCATCATGGTGTTCGTGTAGTTGCTGCCGGAAATACCGATGTTCTTCTCAAAAGCCTCGTGGTACTTGGCATCGAGAAGATCGAAGCGGTAGGCCTGGGGCGTCGACACCCGCATCAGGGTCTCGCGCGGAATATACTGCTTCGTCGTCGTCGGATCTTCCTCGTTTACGACAAAAATCTGTTCATTATAAGGCAGCGCCGTCACGGAATTTCCGTACTTGCCGGCCACAAGCAGGACGTCTGTCAGAATGGCCGCGTCCATCAGGGGACGGATGCCGTCATGAATGACGATAAGGTCGTCATCGGCAGCAATGCCTTCCAGCTGGTAGACCCCGTTCCGGATGGACTCCTGGCCCGAAGCCCCGCCCGAGATGACCCACTTAAGCTTCGTGATATTAAACTGCTTCGCGTAGGCCTTCACGACGTCGTGCCAGCCGTCCAGGCAGACGACCTCAATGGCATCGATCTGCGGGTGCCTCTGAAAGCTCTCGAGCGTATAGATCAGCACCGGTTTGTCGTAGACATTGATGAACTGCTTGGGAATGTCCTGACCCATGCGCTGGCCGGAGCCTCCGGCAATGATGATAGCAATGTTTCTTCCCATGATTCTCCCTCACGCAATCAGATAGAAATAGCGGAACATATCGTCAAGTACTGTCCACTCTGTAATCCCGAGCGCCTGCAGCGAAGCAGACATCTCCGGATAATATTTCGACCGGGTCGATACGGAAAGTATGACGGCAGTCTTTTTAAGATCGGCTTTCTCCGGCAGCTCCTTCAGGGCAAAGACCGGAAAGGCACCGATATGGCCGCGCTGGCCGGCAGGATCCGTTACGACAAAGCCCGCGATCTTGTCCCCGTACCCGTAGTTTAAAAGCATCCGGAGCATCGGCTCGGCACTATGCCCCGCCCCGTAGATGACGATATCCTCTGCCCCGTCCCAGGCGGAAAATGTCCTCTCCCGGAAGCGCTTCTGCTCTGCTGCCCGTCCGGCCGGATCTTTCATGAAATAGGAATAATTATTATATACGCCTGTATCCGCCGGAACGCAGGCCTTGTACCGTTCGAATTCTTCCGCCATCTTCGGTACGAGCTCGTCTTTATATTCCGCAGATGTCCGGAGGAAAGACCCGTAATTCCGCATCAGGCGAAAGTAGCGGCAGCGGGCGATGTCGGCCAGTCCTGCTCCCTTTTCGGCAAGCTCTCTTTCCGTCCATTCATACTCATTGTCCATGGCCAGAGGCTTGCCCGCCGACTTCACGGAGGCCCCGGCATTGTCCTGCCGGTAGAAGTAACCTGCCTCATTTAAAAATAATGTGCTTTCCGCAAACGTCATGGTCTGCATCCAGAAACCGTTGTCCTGGTAGGACGCTCCGGGCGACTCATGACAGCGGATTTTATATTGTTCCAGAAAAGCCCTGAGGTAGATGCCTGTCCAGATATTCATAAGAAAGTCGAAACGCTTGCCCTTCTCGTCCGAATGAAGCACCCGCCCGTAGTCCGCCTCCCGATCGCCCCGGTGAAAGCGGTAGCGGTAGCCGTAGGTGTCCCAGCAAAAACAGGCGTCCGCCTTCACAACATCCGGGAAGCCCTTGTCCGCAGCCGCCCGATAGAGTTTTTCATAGATGTCCGGCGCAATGGTGTCGTCGCTTTCAACGATGCCGACGTAGTCGCCCCCTGCAGCCTCGAGTCCCCGGTTGATGGCCGCCCCGTATCCGCCGTTCGGGACATGGAGGACATTGAACCGGGCATCCCGGGCAGCGTATTCGTCCAGGATTTCCCCGGATCCGTCCGTCGACCCGTCGTCAATACAGACGACCTCCATCTCAGGAAACGTCTGCTTTTCGAGGCTGTCGAGGCACTCGCGCAGGTAGGTCTTTACGTTGTAGACCGGGATGAGGACGGATATTTTTGGCTGATCAGGCACGAGACTACCTCGCTCTCTTTCTTGTGCGTGGAAAAGAACTATACTTCTATCTGGGAAAGCACAAATTCACGAAACAGGGGCAGGGCAAACTGGACGCTACCGTAACTCGGCACCAGCAAAATCTCCTGTCGCAGCAAACGGGTGCGATACTGATTCAGAAGATTGGAACTGATGTCCATTTTGTTTCGGATTTCCGCAATTTTCACCCCGTCCGAAGACAGATTCATAAGACTTGCCACTGCCGCACATACATCCTGATCCGTCTGAGACAATTCCGACCAGATTTTTTCATAAGAATATTCTTCCAGATACTGACGATATTCCGGTATTACTTTTTCTATATTGCAGTCATTTGAAAAGAGCAGACTTCCCAGCACCTGAAAGGCAAACGAATATCCGGACGTAAGTTTTGCAGCAAAAAGGGCCTGCTCCGAATCGACATGCAAATTTGCGGAATAATTGTCCGCCATCGCGCCGATATTCAACGGATCCATCATAATTTTCGGAGCCCTGTATAGAAATGTCAGGCTCTTTGCATTCTGCAGTGAACTGATATTTTTGTACAGACCGGTCATAAGAAGATAGACCGGGAAGTCCTTCCGCAGATACTGCTGAAACTCACTGATAAAAATCCTCATATAAGCGGAATTTGAAACCTCATCAATGGCAAGCAGCAGTCTTTTCCCATGTTTTTTCAATGCAC
The DNA here is from genome assembly GCA_900314085.1 of uncultured Lachnospiraceae bacterium. Classification (GTDB taxonomy): domain Bacteria; phylum Bacillota; class Clostridia; order Lachnospirales; family Lachnospiraceae; genus RUG306. The sequence goes on from OMTX01000084.1 coordinate 4,422, forward strand.
CAAGCATTTTTTCCAAGGCCGGCCGAACATCGCTTTCTTTATGACCGCCCTGAATATTTGCAGAAATTCCGGCCAGGGAAAAGGAAACACCTGCAGATTCAAA
>OMTX01000095.1 GCA_900314085.1 uncultured Lachnospiraceae bacterium
CATATACCTTTGAGATGTTTTTGTCCAGCCATTTCTTTGAAATACATCAACATAATACGAATGTTCTTTACTCTTGAATGGATAACCATCTCTCTCTAGCATAGTTTTAATCGGCACACTAGGTTTTATAACAACCACTCTATCATCCGTCTTTGCCATATCAAAAACAAAATCACGAATCATGTTCAGTTCAATACCTGTATTTGCATACACTCTAGGGATTTTATTATCAGGTAATGCCATATCAACCAGCGCTGATAAAACTGTTGAATCTTTACCCCCGCTGAAGGATATAAAAAAGTTTTCCTCGCCATATTTTCCGATAACACTTTGAATCTTTGTGAGTCTGTCATATAGTAAAAATTCGTTGTCAGTCATTTTTTATCACTCCTTATTCGTTATTTTAATAAATAAGGCGGGCAATATATGCCCGCCCATATTTGCTAGTACACTTGAATTTTAGCAGTCTGTGAAACTGTAAACCGTTGTTTCGTTGCCGCTCTTTGTAGTCACCTTGTGAATGTCTGTGAGTGCCAAATGCCCCGCAAGGACTGCCGCTAGCATATCATCATCAGCCGCGATAGTTTCGAATTCCTCTACTGCCCGTTTAGGCATATTGATTAAAGCGCCGTTGCCTACTACTACGACTTGTTTTCCGAACTTGCCCGCCGTTGTAAAGAAAAAACCCTCTACATTGACTGTCGTTCCTGCAAAATTTTCAAGTTTGCAAAATTCCATTCCGTTAGTGTCTACACCTTCGCGTACAGTTGTCCGCACCTTGTTCAGCTTGCTAAACATGCCCATAATACATTTTCCTTTCTAATGTTTCATATATTTCATACACGTTTATGTGTACTAGCCAAAATAGTTATGATATTTTATACTGTGCTATTACAATCGCGGGAACTTCAAAATTTCCACATCATTCTCACAAGGCTGTTGCTCTAATGCCTTGATTGCCATATCAAGTGCTTCTTTCTGTTCCCCCATATTGCCCTGCTCATAGCATAAAGAGCATTCATCACAATTACCATTATTACAATCAAAATCCGAACCGCTTGTTGCACGCTTTGAGCATTCCAACTTTGCTCTGAACATATTAGTTGCTTGTTCATTCGTCATTCCTTATCCTCACTTTCTGTTTTCTTATATCCTGCGTGCTGAATCTCACCCCGGTAGACGTATATCTGACTAGTGTCGTCTCCGAGTGTATAGCAGCTATGAATGAACCATCGTTGAAATCTCTCTTCAAGCTCATTCAGGTTGTTTCCGATGAACCGTCTGACCTTTCTGCCTACCTTGCCTAATTTTTCATCTATTGTATTTTCATAGATGATGAGTTCATATCTGTATGACATTTATCGACCTTTCCCGGAGGCTTGTCCTCCGTCGCATCGTTCTTTTGACATTATTCAGTCTAAACGTTTTCCTATATATATCAAGAGCAAAAACAACTTTTTATTTGCAATTTCAATCAAAAAAAGGAAATAGGCGTTTTTCTGCGCCTATTTCCCAATGTTTCACGTGAAACATTTTCAAACGTTTGAATCTATGCAAGTATTCCCTGTTGCAATAGCGTATCTATTTCCGTTAACTCGTCTGCCGTTGCTGGTATGTTTTCCAAATGGTCTACAGTGCATTTTATAAAGCCTTTGCACGCGCCGATTGTCGTTGTATGATTAACAGGTTTTCCAACATATGCAGGGAAATTATTTGCCGTTGCGGGCTGTGCGCGTGAAATAATCAAATATGGTACTTTGCCACCCATAGCACCCGCATTCCCACTGAAATTTCCTGTGCGGTTTACATCAAAATGCGAACTACCTATAGCATTAGCCGCCATTAAACCGCCCGCTAATAGATTGCCTGTCGCCGCGGTTGCTATACCCGCGCCGACACCAGCAAGCCCGCCAACAATTCCCATATATGAACCGCTTGAAATAGGAAACCGTTCCGCGCAATCGCAAGAGAATTGATACAACACACCGCCCGCCGCGTCACGTCGTACACTAATTTCTGCTAATCCTGTGCCGGTCAATACATCAATGTGATATTTTACCGAGATTGTACTACGCATTACATCAGCAGTTGAAAGTTGCCTAACGCCTACAAATGGCAGAAATATAGACACGTCTGTTGCCGTGTAATCTAATACATTTCCAAAAAATTCGGGCAAGGAAACCGCGCCGCAATCTATTGTAATATATTGTTTAGTCACTGTTTTTGACGGCACGCCGCTATCCAAATAGCCTACAACTATTGTACTTTCATCGCCTGTTATTGGTGTGCCGTACACTTTATGTAAACCTATAATGGCTTGCGCAGGCTCTTGAAACATTTTCTTTAATTGGTCTATGAAATTATCAGACCATAACCAGCCACCAAACTGTTTAACCTGTGCAAGCGTCGGGTTGTAAATAGACCATAAAGCATTAGCCGCGCTTGTTGGAATAATAACAGGCGGTGTGTTGCCCTTGCCCGTATCAGGTGCGGGCGGCTTCGGTGCTACTATATCTAGAATAGTATCTTGTGCGGGTTTGTTGTCGGGTTTTACATCGGGCTGTGCTTGTGTGCTTTCGCCTGTTGTCGGGTTTTCGGCGTTGTCGGGGGTTGGAACGGGCAACCAAACAACATCTTTTTCAGTACCGTCCGGTTGTGTAACTTTCTGTGTTATAGCGTTGTCAAATAAAGACGGATATAATTCTTTCAGTTTTGCAAGTGTCTGCGCTATAGCATCATCAGCATTAATATCTATCCCGCTTAAATCAGGAATAGTTGCACCATCTTGAAAGCTAATACCGTCTATAGCACTTGAAACGGTTTTTAATCCGTTATACCATACATATAACAAATTAAAACTTTCGTCATCATAACCGGAACAATCTGTGAAATATTTACTATCTATGAACTTTATATATTCTGTACCAGGTGTTTTATGAAAGCCAAGTTTGGTAGTGGAACACCGATAAAATTCATATGTTATTCCGTTATGTGTAACTGTATTCTTGCTTACATATTGCCAGTCCTCATTATACACTTTCCCATCATCAGAAACATCATAAAGCCTTGCTGAAAAACGTGAGGACGAATATATACTAAAACTAATGCCAGTATCATTCGGATCACTGCCATCGAAACCAGAAAATAACCAAAATAAATTGCTAGCACCGCTTATTTCAAGTTTTTTTGTATACCACCGTTTATCATAAAAAGAGTGATACCTAAGAATATTATAAATAGGATATTCAAAATAATGATATGGTAATGCAGGTCTAATAGTTCCGTTGTGCAAATATAGTGGGGTTGTATCATCTAGAGTAGCACTTTGAGAGCCTTTGTCAAAAGCACCAAGTTGTTGTAACATTAAAGCAATAGCGGCAAAATCATCTTGTTGCGCGTATAATTGCCCGTTTCCGTTTTCATTGACTCCAAAATACATATTATAAAAATCACCGATAATAGGCGGAAAATAGTCTTTAAAATTGATTGTAGACGGATTTACGCCACCCCAAAAATCTGGATTAACTTTATACAACCCTTTTGTGATAAGATTGCCCAATGCCGTACCGATTGCAGCACCCGTTATAGCCGCGTTTACTTTGCCTAATGCGCCGATAACTTTACTGCCATTAGCCGCCGTTGCTGTCGCGTTTTTCCCCGCATTAACTCTAACGGAGGATTTTCCTGTTGCGTCGGTTACTGTTTCAACCGCGGCAGGTAGTTGCAAACTTGATGAACTTTCGACGGTTGGCGTAACTGTATTTGAATTTGCGACGTTTCCAATACCACCAAATGTTTCCGATAACTGCACATCACCCGCATATTTAACCGGCGTTACTATATTATAATCCCCATATCTAACCGCGCCCGTTTTTTTGTTAATATACTTTGTATACTGTACACCCGCCTGTCTTAAAATAGTTTCATATTCTTCATTGGAAACACCATTAGGACCATATAAATATAATTGACTCCATTTATCACCCAATGCGTCACCGTAAAAATTAGACAACTGCCATAATACGTCACTATATGTGTTCGCCATTTTTATTCCTTTCTATATGTTTCACGTGAAACATTTTTTCAAACGTTTGAAACTTTCAGCCGCCTGCCGTGATTAAAATAAATTCGCCGTTTGTGTTTAGTCCTTTTGGAAAGTTAATAATTTCTGTTGCGTTTTTAACGTTTGTTTTCCACTGTTCACCCGTAATATAATTCGTTGCACCAGTGCTTTCTGTGTCCGAAAGTATAACAGACGTTGCTTTTAATTCGTCTTTAAAAGACATTAAAACATCTGTATGCAATGATAAACGCCAAATATTAGTACGCACCGAAACCGCATCAATGATAAAATAATAACGCTTAAATTCAGGAATATAGGCATAATTAAAACCAGAGGGGTTTTCCGTCTGAATTAATACAGACGGGTTTACAATGCTACTTTCTTCACGTAAATTTCCCGAAAATTCTTTTGCATTGACTAAATTCTTTTCAAGTTTGTTTTTTTCACTGTTGTTTGTATAAAGCGTTATTTCCATAACACACCGCCTTTTATACTATTAACAATTCTTTTGCTATTTCCCCGAAAATGAAACTGTAAAATTCGAACGGACGCCAAAACTGATAATGCGTGCGCATAATATCTGTACTCGTCTGCACGCCTATATTTCCTTTGCGTGTTAGCGTGTAGTCTTCTTTTCCACTTTCGTTTGTTGTGTTTGTTTCTGAACCCGTTGTATAATCCTGTGTGTTTGTGTCTTTGCGCTGTCCTATTGTTTCATCTGTTTTTTCACTGTCCGAAAAATCGCTAGAATTAAAGCCCTCAATTCCTGTTTTACTTGTGTTTGTCTGTATACCCTGTGTGCTGTCGCCCGTTGTTTTGTCTGTTCTGCCGCTCGTTTTAAATGTCGTATCATTTCCCGTTGTACGCGCCATTGTTTCGAGCATATCATAGTTATTTAAAAAACTGTATTCTTCATCATTTACAACATTTACACGATACAATTCAGCATATTTTTTATCATTCAAAAGTAAATGATTATATACGTCCTGTGTAAAATTGTCGGTTATGTCTGCGAGTGTTTCGCCCTCATCCTGCATAAAGTAAGAAAACGAACGGTAAAGACGGCGAAAAAGCAAATCATAGTGTTTATGATTCGCCACATAGTCCGCCCAAAATGACGCGGGATATTCCGACAGTAAAGGTTTGTTATTATCTGTTGCTATTGAAAACATTTCTTCAACTGTTCGCATTTTCTGCACCCTCTTTCTGAGCTTCGTTTTCTGTGCCATAATCAATTTCTTTTGCTATATGCACGCGCCAATCTGTGCCAAACATTTTATTCACTTCATTGGCGGCTTTCTGCCTACTTTCAATCATATCCGACAAATTCAAAAGCAATAGACTAGTATCGGCTTCAACTTCAGCTTCAACTGTATTATTGCGCTTTTCAAATGCCGAGCGTACCCCTATATCACTATAAAACGACTTTAAAAGCCTGTCGCGTGTCTGCATGATGTCTGTTATGCTCTGCCCCGTCCGTCTGTCCGTGCCTGCATAATTCACGCCGAGCATACCAATATCAGAAACAACACCATATTGCCCGTTATAGATTTTCCCCTCATAGTCCAAAATAGACTGTTTCTGTTTTTCTGTACTTGCTACAGGAATTCCGCCGCTATCGCGGGCATTTACTAATTCATTAATAAGTGTAACTTCTGTGTGCCCTAACAGCACGGCATAGTGATGAATCAAATCATATGTAGCGTTTCGGATAGAATTATTATTTATAATGACAACGTCTTTTCCGATTGTACGTTTTCCACTGTAAATAGGACATCTAACCATATAAAAAGGAAATTCGTCAACGTATTTTGTTACGCCGTAAAAGTCGCCAAACATGACAGTCAATTCACCGTTTAGCATTGTTATTCCGCAATGCCCTGTTAAATGTAGACGCTGTTCTATTTCTTTCGGCTTTACATCACCTGTGTTTTCCCAAACAAAAAGCCGCATAACTCTTTCAAACAATTCATCGCGCCAATACTTATACGCCGCATTATATGTAGTACTTTCGCGTGCTAGTTTTAGTACGTTTTTTCCCTCTTTCGATTGTATGTAGTTGTCTATAAACATAACGCACCGCCTTTTAAAAGTCTTTTTCTCTGTAAATTCTGTTTACCTCTGCCTGCACTTCTTTATAATTAAATCCCGCCTGCGTCAATTTCTGCCGCCTAAATGCACCTACACCGTACGCGCCGCGAATAACAGCCCGCGCAACGTTTGTAATATCCTGTTTATTCGTTGTTGGCTGTGCCTGTGTTTCTGTATAGCGCAAAACGTATTTAAACGGGCGGTTTCTATATGGATGTATTTCTATTTCATGCCCTGTTTGGTCGCCCTTTTTTCCGCCTTTTGTTGTGCCTTTTTCGTTAATTCGCGCATCTACCATTTTCCCCGCACCGCAATAAAACGCTGTGTGTTTGTTAGGCGTTAAAAGCACATCACCGCGCATCATGCCCGCGCCTGTTGCTGTGTCTACGTCTTTTGTAACGTCTGTAAAACCGCTTTTCTTAAATGCAGAATACATATTGCCCGTATACGTTGCCCCGTTTGCCCTAACATATATCCCCGCATTTTCACAAGCCATAATAACAAGCCCGCTGCAATCATAATCACCATATCTGCCGAGCCTGTCGATTTGGTCGTAGCCGTGCCTGTTATCGTTTGCTATATTTTCAGCAAATGAAACCGCTTTTTCAATTTTTCCCATATAATCACCGCCTAAAATAACAAACGCTTGAAACCGCCGAAACGGTTTCAAACGTTTGAAAAAACCACTGTTAATAGTTACGCCATATAGAAAACAACTGCGTTAGCGTGTCCGTCAATCGCGAAACCCTTTCGCGCCTTTTCACCGTGAACCATTACATCAGAACGCGGGTTGAAAATTTCCCAACTGTGCCGTTCACCAAAATAAGCCGCTACGTTTTCGATGTCGTGAATGAAAGCGATAATGCCACTCTGTTTCACTGCGCCGTTTGTAATGCTTTCGTTAACGCTTGTGATTGCTTCATTCTTCACATCAATAGTCGAACAATCGGCAAACGTGAAATCTTTTCCGGCTCTCTGCCAATATGGTACTTTTTCAAAATTCGGCAGTTTAACAAGTTCATTGTGGAATGTATCAGCCTGCAAATACATATCACTCGCACTCGCAAACTGTGAAAGCATTTCAAGCACAAGCCTATCGGGTGGCGTAAACGTTTCATAGCCTTTTGCATTAAATACCGTAGACATACGCGACATATTATCAACAACGCGGTTAATTTCCATACTTGCGTATTTAAGAAAGTCCGCGTTTTCAAGAGCCTGTACTGCTGAAAGCGTGGTACTATGTTTGTCGTTATACTCTTTCAACAGGTTTCGCGCCTGCCCGCCTGCAATAGCACAAGCCATAGCCGTATTGTCCGCAAGTGCTACTGTGCTTTCTAGTTCAAGTTCAAAAGCATTGTCTACTGTTACATAAATGCCATCGACGAAAGCCGCCATTTCTGCGGGCGATGTAAACGCGGTTTTAATCTGTTCAACAGGTCGAATAATTTCAACCGTCCATGTGCCCTGCCCACCAAAAATCATAGAAGAGACTTCAACAGTTGTTTCAACGTCATAAGGCGATGCCTGCTGAAAAGCACCGTTCGCGCCGCTATGATTATAAGTCGGGTTGTCAGTTGCCTGCGGCATATTGTAGTATACTTTCTGCACAAATGCCCCATAGTCGTGTTCGTCACGAAGAATGTGCCTATCGTTGCCGTTGTACGAGCGCACAAAATATACAGTGCGGGCAATTCGATTTGAAAGCGACTTAAAAAACGGTTCGTATGCGTCAAAATCAGCAATCTTTTTTCCGAGCGATACAAGATTAGTTGTATCAAGTTCCGTGATATTCTGTGATTTTCCGAGCGCGTCGGAAACGGCGTCATTTACGAGTGCCGAAATCTGCTCAATAATTGCCATAATGTTTTTATTCCTTTCTTTTCAATCGTTTGTAACTTTGCCGCCGCTTATCACCGCATCTTTCAAAACGTCTACAGTGTCAACAAGCGTTGTTAACGTTTCGCGTAACGTTGTCATAAACTTGAAATCACGATACATAAAATACGCAATTACGGCAACGGCTGTGCCATTGTTAACAATCATTGTTATTAGTTCCTGCATTTCCATTTTCGCTACCCGCTTTCACTTCCGTTTCTTCTGTAGGCGTTTCCACATTTTCGCCTGCCGTTTCTGTTGCTTCATCGGTTGTAGGCGTAAACGTTTCAACCGCCGTTTCAACTGTTTCATCTTTTTCAATGTGTGGAAAAAGTTTAGCATATGCATCACCATTAAAACGCATTGTTTTCCCCCTTTCGACTTTATTCCATTTGTTACCTCTAAAATATAACACGGTGATATATTTTGTCAATAGTGCTAATTTTTATTAACAGCATCTAACAGGAGTTGACGCGGGCATACGCGGCTGATGCGGCATACGCGGCTGATGTTAGTGCAGGCTAATCGTTGTTAGTTATGTATAACTTATGTTAGTCTCGTCTAATTTATGTTAGTCACGGCTAATAAATGTTAGTCAAAAATAACCGACGGGCTATCACCCTCCTCACTG